>CAZKEG010000216.1:0-2778 GCA_964551715.1 uncultured Thermodesulfobacteriota bacterium | reverse complement strand
CCTCGATGGTGAGGGCGTAGGCGGGGTCGTCCTTGAGGTGGTCGAAGAAGGTGAGATTTTCTGCGAATTCAGGGGGAATAGGAAACCCTTCCCGAAGTACAAAACAATCTACATTCTTGTTGCCATTTTAGCAGAAATAGATTATCGAAAACTGATAATTTTTAAGAGATAAATGGAACCATAAAATGACTAATCCCTTTATCATTCAGCGACCCATTCGATATGGCGAGCCCTTTTGTGACCGTGAGGCGGAAAAGGAATGGCTCCTAAGGCGCATCTTTGGTGCGGAGGCGGTCTTTTTGTACAGCCTTAGGCGCTACGGAAAGACCTCCCTTGTAAACCAAATCTCCGGAGTGCTTGCCTCCCAGGGCTGGGAGACAATTTTTGTCGATCTTACCAACGTGCGCAAACTCGAAGAACTGGTCTTGGTTTTAAAAAAGGCCCTTGAAAAGGTCTATTCTAGCTTTTGGGAACGGCTAAAAGGGCTAGCTCAAAAGAGCCCCAAGATGGTCTTTGAAATGGACCCACTTACCGGAAAGACCAGCCTTTCCTTAAAACTTGAGGAAAAGACCACAGATATTTTCACCCTGGAAACCTTGCTTGAAAGATATCTCGAATTACCGAAGCATATTGAGCTATTTCTCCTTTTGGTCATCGACGAGTTCCAGGAGATCCGGCATTTTTCTCCTGACGGGGCCGTAGAAGGCACCTTTCGCAAGGTCTTTCAGGGGCGGGACGAGCGTTTAGTGCCGCTTTTTCTCGGTTCGCGAAGGCGAATCTTAAAAGACATGTTTGAGAGCGAAAAGGCCCCATTTTATAAAGGTGCTTCGCCGCTTGAGCTGCACGAGATTCCACAAGAGGACTATGTGGTCTTTGTAAAGGAAGAGTTCCGTAAGACCCTCCACTTTCCCGTACCGGAAAAGTTGCTGGCCAAAGTCTGGGAACTCTTTGGCGGGCATCCCTATCTCGGGCAAAAATTTGCCGCCAGACTCTGGACCGCCATCCTTTTGGATAAAAAGGTCACCCTCAAAGACTTAGCCGTCCAGCTTTGCGTGGAGATTATCGAAGAAGAAAAGCAACTCTATAGTTTGCAGAACAAAAGGTTCCCGGCTTATGTGCTCGATCTCTTTGAGGCCATCGCTGAAAATGAGCCCGTCAAACGCCCCTTTGGCAAGGAATTCTTAAAGACCGCCGGCCTGGTGACCACCGAAGTTCAGCGGGCCTTAAGGCTTCTTGAGGAACAAGATAAGGTAGTCAAGACCCAAGAAGGGTGGCGGGTGGTGGACCCTTCGGAAAGACTCTGGCTGCGATTTCGGCTCTACTCCGAAGAAGAAGTAGCGGCCTGGCTTGAAGGGTTCTTTTCGTAATCAAGGGACCGAAGCACCCAGGGAATAAGGGCAAAAGCTGGGAGGGCAGCCAGAAAAGTATAGGAAAAGAAGGCTGCATAGCCGAAGCGGCTGGCTCCAAAACCTCCAAGGGCCCCGGAAATAGAACGGCTAAAGCTAAAAAGAGTGGCCAAAAGAGCGTACTGACTGGCGCTCATCTCTCGCCGGCAAAGCCGCATGAGAAAGGCGAGAAAGGCCGCGGTGCCAAGTCCTCCGGTAAAGCTCTCGATGAGTGAGGCTCCGTAGACGGAAAGGCGCGGGCTTTCGGGGAGCGCGGCATAGGCATAGCCCAGATTGGAAAGGGCTTGAGCTGCTCCTAAGGTCCAAAGGGCCCGCCCCAGACCAAGGAGCCCGGTGAGCCAACCCCCGACGAGCGAGCCCACGATGCTGGCCACTGTACCCAGGGTGCCGGAGATAAGACCGATTTCTGCTCGACTAAAGCCGCGATCTACCCAGAAAGGGTAGATCATAGAACCCATCATGGCGTCACCCACCTTGAAGAGCAACACAAAGGGAATCACGGCCCATATATAAGGCCTGGTGAGTAGATCTTTTAGCGGCGTAAGATACTGACTTAAAAAGCTGATCTCTTTCTTAGGACTCGGGTACTTGGTATCAGGTAGGATAAGGATTGCGGCCAGCAAGGCCAAGAAGACCACCGCTAAGGCGAGGAAAGCAGGTTTAAAGCCTGAGAATTGGCTCAAGGCCACCAGCCCGCCTCCTGAGCCGATAAGGGCTACCCGGTAGGCTGAGACCCGCACCCCGTTTCCTGGCCCAAGCTCGTGTTCTTCAAGGAGCTCAATGGTGTAGCCGTCCACAGCAATGTCCAAAGTGGCCGAGCAAAAGGCCATGAAGAAGATGAGTCCAAGATAGGCCCCACCCCCCGGGGGCACAAAACTTACGGCCAAAACCGTTGTAGCCAAACCTATAAGGGCCCCGACCATCCAATGGTACTTGTAGCCGTAACGATCAACCAGAGGGGCCCAGAAGGGCTTTAGGCTCCAGGCCAAACCAGTCAAGGAAAGGAGGCCGATCTTGACCAGGTCTAGGTCGTTTGTCCGCAAGTAGACCGGAAGGCTCACGTAAATAAAGCCAAAAGGAAGACCTTCGGCAAAATAAAGCAAAGCTACCAGGGCTAACTTCCGTTTCGTAGACCTTGGGAGGTCGGAGAGGATATGATATCTTTTGTCCATGGCTAGGATGTTTTTAGCCGCCAAATGGGTAGTCGAGGCTTTGGATCGTTACCATCATCGTCCCCCACGGGCCACCATCATGGGCAAGCGCATTATTTTCCCTAATTATCACTATCTGGCTGCCCTTCTTCACATCTATACCGGCACCTTTAATCTTCAGCAAATAGCTGATCTCTCTGATCTTCCTATCGAAGAACTCA
>CAZKEG010000215.1:0-2780 GCA_964551715.1 uncultured Thermodesulfobacteriota bacterium | reverse complement strand
ATAAGATCGTTCTCTATTGAAAGTTTTTTAACAAAATTGAGAAATTGAACCACCCTTCTGCGAGGGAGGACTACATCATCGGCGATTTTGTTAGGGGCGATGGTCTTTAAGGCCGGTGAGATGCTCCGCCTTACTCGCCAGATCTCCTCTCTTTCCTCTTCAAGGGCTTCTTGATAGAAAAAAGGACGAGTTAAAACCTCTTTCAAGGCCTTTAATTCTTCTTTTACCTGGAGTTCCGGTCCATCTACTTCTAGAATGAGCAAGGCCTTGATCTCTTCAGGCAAGGAGGAGCCCAGGAGTCGCGAAGTGGCCCTGATGGTCACTTCATCCATCAATTCCGCTGTGGCCGGAAGGATACCTCTCTTGAGGATCTGGCCAAAATTTGTCGCTGCCTCCTCAAGGGTCTTAAACCCGACCATGGCCACCGCTTGACACCGAGGCTTGGGGAGGAGTTTTAAGACAATCTTGGTGATCACCCCTAGGGTCCCCTCTGAACCGACAAAGAGGTGAACCAAGTCATAACCGACCACCCCTTTGACTGTCCTTGTACCCAAAAAGATCAGTTCTCCATTGGCCAAGGCTACTTCAAGGCCCAAGACATAGTCCTTGGTCACCCCGTACTTAAGTCCCTTGGGGCCACCGGCGCAGGTGGCCACGTTCCCTCCGATGGTAGAGAATTGATAACTGGCCGGGTCTGGTGGATAAAAGAGCCCTCGATAAGCGACTTCTTCTTTGAGACGCCCGGTCGGGACCCCAGGCTCAACCACAGCCACCAAGTCTTCTTCGTTGATCTCTAGGATACGATTCATCCTGGTGAGAGATAAGACCAAACCCCCGGCCACGGCCAAAGGGGCCCCGGTGGTGGCTGTTCCTGCCCCTCGAGGGATAACCGGAAAGCGTTCTTCGCTTGCCAAACGTAAGATGGCAGCTACTTCGTCTCCGGTCTCCGGGAGGGCTACGGCTTCAGGGAGAAAGGTCATTCCCGAGGCATCATAAGAATAGGCCCAAAGGTCTTCCTGGTCCTCCAGGAGACGTGTCCTCAGGATCTTTCTAAGTCTTTGGCGAATCTTTGGTGACAGCGGGTTGAATTCGTTCTTCGATTTCACGGCACAGATATTCTATTTGGTATTTGACCGGCCCCGGACGATGGAGTTTTTTCTCTACACAATTAACCGCATAGATTACCGTGGCATGGTCTCGATTAAAGAGCTGACCGATAGACTGGAGGCTTTCTTCGGTGAATTGACGACATAAATACATGGCCACCTGGCGTGGGAAGGTCACCTGACGCCGGCGCGACTTAGAGCGGAGTTCCTCCTTGCTTACCCGAAAGTGATGACACACCAAGTCTAGAATGAATTCCTTGGTCACTTTCGGCTCCTTCGGGACGATCTCCTGAACCAATTCCTTGGCCAAAGTCAGATTGATGGGTTCCCTCAAGAGGCTTGAGCGCGCTACCAGCCCAATGACCGCACTCTCAATCTGGCGAATATCTCCGTGGAGGTGCTGGGCCAGGTAGATAACCACCTCCTCTGGAAATTCTACCCCCTGGTTCCTGGCCTTTCGGCGAATGATGTTCACCCGTGTCTTATAGTCCGGAGGATTGAGACGTACCAAGACCCCGGCGGAAAACCGCGAACAGAGTGAAGGATCGAGTTTGGGGATCTCCTGAGGGGTCCGGTCAGCGGTAAAGACCACCGTCTTTCCTGAATCGTAGAGATAATCTAGGGTCACGGCCAGTTCAGCCTGGGTAAATTCCTTGCCGGAAAGGAAGTGTATCTCTTCAAGCATTAAGATCTCACAGCCTTGACGGAGTCTCTCTTTGAAGTCATCCAGACGCCCGTTTTTAAGGGCCCTTACTAACTGGGCGGTAAAGTCCTGGGCGGTCAGGTAACAGACCCTTTCTTTCCCCGGATGGCGAAGGAGGTAATTACCTACGGCTTGACTCAGATGGCTCTTACCCAGACCGGTGTCACCGCAGAGATAGACGATATTGCTCTGGGGTTTTTTGGTGGCAATAGACCAACAAGTGGCATAGGCCAAGCGATTACACTCCCCGACCACAAATTCCTCAAAGGTGTAACGAGAAGAAAGGCGACGGCCCAGGAGACGGGTGGGATCATAGGGCAGCTCGCGTTGCACGACCTCAGGCGGAGGGGTCTCGATCGCTACCAATTCTACTTCCAAGGAGAGATTCTGTTCCTTGATGACCTCTTCCATAATGGAAAAATAGTTTTCTTTTACCCAGAGAAGGCTGAAATTATTAGGACAAGCGATGATAATCTTTTTTTCCGAAAGACCTACACAACGCAGGGGTTCGATCCAGACTCTATAACTTGCCTCCGGAAGCCTCTCCCGGAGGACAAATTTAAGTCTTTTCCATATACTACTCATACATACCCCCTCTTAACAAGACAGAGCGAAGATACTCCTAAGAGGAAAAAGGGTCAAAAGTGGTTAAGGGGGGCCAGAGACGATTTCTATCAACTCTGTCCCCTCCGTTTTTGTCATCGATAAAAAAGGGGGTTACAGCCTGTAACCTCTGAAACATAGAGATCTTCATGTATAGAAAACTTTTAAAAAGTTTAAGTTTTTTCAGTATGTTGCTTTTCACAAATTCTTCTATCAACAAATAAACACGCCCTCCTTTCTTTTCATTTTCTAGCAATTTTTACCAATTTTTTCTTTTCTCTTTCCTACGAAAGAATGCCAAGTTGGAAAACATCTAGCGAAAAAGGAAAAGTTTTGGTAGCAAAAAATCATGTTTAAGGAGCAAAATC
>CAZKEG010000214.1:0-2810 GCA_964551715.1 uncultured Thermodesulfobacteriota bacterium | reverse complement strand
AGGAGTTCTTCTCCATAGCGGGTAACTAGACACCCGCAGACCACAAGCCTCTGCCCCTGGTGTTTCCCTTCGGCAAGCTCAAGAATCACCTCAATAGATTCTTCTACCGCCTCCCGAATAAAGGCGCAGGTATTTACCAGGAGGAGATCAGCCTCTGCCGGATCAAGGACGACCTGATCACCTTGTTTGACTAAGGCAGCCAGAAGCTTTTCGGTATCTGTACGATTTTTAGGGCAACCAAGACTTACAGGGTAGATCTTCATGAACTAGGAGAGACTTTTCAAAAGCTCTTTTAATCTTTGGAGGAGCTTTTCCGCTCTTTTTAAGGCATCCCTAGCTTCTTCTTCGGTATAGCTTTCATCAGGGGTCAAATCCGGAAGACCGTTAGGATAACGTGTAGGAATATAAAGTTTATCTAAATGGGCAGCATCTTTTAAAAGAGGAGATAATGTTTCATAAATCGTCTCATCCACAAGAGAGAGTTCTCGGATTAATTTCTGCAAAGAATGCCCCCACGGATCGGCATCAAGGGCATACCAAAGGGCCTTAAGGGCTTTTTCTGCAGCTTGATGGCTATGAAAACAGGATAAGGCATATTCTCCTTCCCGAAGAAGGATCTTGGCTGCTCGAAAATCCATCTCACCGGTCTTAAACCATCTTTGAGCTTCAGCTAGTAACTTGGTCTTGCTCATAAAGAACGATGCCTTCTTGCAAAAGACGCCGTACAAAAGGACGATTTTTCATTTTAGCTAATTCTTCAGGGGTCCATAGAAAAAAATCCAGCTCCGCATAAGGAAAAAGAGCAAAAAGTTCCATAAAATCATCATACCTCTTTAGAAAAGACTTCTTACTTTTGATAATAAAGACCAAATCTATATCACTTCTTCGGGAAGCTTCTCCTATGGCCAAAGATCCGAAAAGGATGACTTTTAATACTTCTGGTTTCTTTTTGAGATAAGGGAGAAGAATTTTCTTAATTGTTTCTACTTGGTAAGTCTTGGTTGACAAAGATCTCTCTTTCACTGATTCTAATCTCCGATGAGGAACTTGCGTTCTTCAAGGGGGTTGTTTTCGTGATCAACGTAAACAACGGTCACTTCCGCCTGAGGGACCTCTTCTGGGGTATACCAAGCATAGGTAACCAAGATGAGACGATCACCCACCTCTCCTTTACGGGCTGCAGCTCCGTTAAGGCATACCTCCCGAGAACCCCATTCACCCTTAATGACATAGGTCTCAAAGCGTTCACCGTTGCTTACGTTATAGACCCATATAGACTCAAAGGGCTTGATCCCAGCGGCGATCATCAGGCGTTCATCAAGGGTAAGGCTCCCTTCATATTCCAGATTCTTGGCTGTCACGCGGACATTATGAATCTTGGCCTTCAGAAACTTCTGCCACATCTCTCAACACCACCTTTGAGCATGAATGCCGATCAGGGAATACTATAATCGTTTTGGCCGATGATGGCATTATCAATAAGGCGTGCCCTACCAACAAATACCGCTAGGGCAAGGAGGGTAGGCCCTTTTATTTCGGTGACCTCAGCCAGGGTCTCTGGATGGCGAAACTCGATGTAGTCGATCTTGGTATACGGATGGGAGGAGACAAATTGGGAAAGCTCTTCGGTAAGGGCCGCCACCTCTCGCACCCCCTCGGCCACCCGTCTTTTAGCCAGCTCAAGGGCCTGATAGAGACAGAGGGCCGATTTTCTCTCCTCCGGGGAGAGATAGATGTTTCGCGAACTCATGGCCAGACCATCCGGCTCCCGTACAATAGGGTGACCGAGGATCTCGATATCTAAATTGAGATCACGGACCATCTGTCTAATCACTAGAAATTGCTGGTAATCCTTGAGGCCGAAGATGGCAAAGTGGGGTCTAACGATGTTAAATAACTTGAGAACCACCGTGGCCACGCCGCGAAAGTGCCCCGGCCGCTTGGCCCCGCAAAGGGGCTTGGAAAGCCCGGTCACCTCCACATAGGTCTGAAACCCTTCGGGATACATATCTTCGGCCTCAGGGGCAAAGAGGATATCCACCCCCTCTTCCTGGGCGAGCTTGGCGTCACGCTCAAAATCCCGCGGATATTCTCGAAAATCCTCTTTAGGACCGAATTGGATAGGATTAACAAACAGACTCACCACCAGTTGATCACAGCGCGGTCGGGCGTAACGCATAAGTGCCAGATGTCCTTCATGGAAGAACCCCATGGTGGGCACAAAACCCACACGTTGGCCCTTTTGACGTATTTCTCGGGAAAGAGCCTTCATCTCCCCTACGTTACGGACCACTTTAATGGCTCTCCCCTCCTTTTCTCTTCCAAACAATCCATTGTGGAAGATATTGTAAAATAATTTCTTTTACTCTACTATAAGACCACTGTTCTGGACCCCAATTTTTAAATCTATCAAGTGGTTCCAAATGTCCGTTTCCGTTTAAATCGACTATCCAGAAAAGGAGCCTACCAGAACCCGGTTCATACCCCCAGATCCATAGCCGACGATTGCCCCGGTGATTTTCCTTCAGAATGAGACGGATCATGATCTGAGGGAAAGACATCTCAAACTCTGCCGCCCAAGGTTCGCTTTTTAGAAGAGAGGAACAGGTCTTTATAGTCACTAATTGGCTAAAGATATCAAAGAGGGGTTTTGAGGCGTCGTAGATCAAGACCGGTGTGCCTACGGAAGCAAACCGATAAACAATTTCTATATCTTCGTTTTTTAAGGCGATACAACCATAGGTCCAATCCCTCTGAAGACCTTCAGGGGTTGATCGAAAAAGACCACCGCCATGGATACCTATATTTCC
>CAZKEG010000213.1:0-2819 GCA_964551715.1 uncultured Thermodesulfobacteriota bacterium | reverse complement strand
CTTTTTCCTTCATTTGCTGGGCCCCTTTCAGACCGTCTTGGCCCATCCCTGTAAGGATGACCCCTACGCTCTTTCCCTCGTAGACCTGGGCTACAGAGCGAAAGAGGACATCTACTGCCGGGCGGCAGCTATTCTCCGGAGGACCTTTATGGATATGAATGGTCTTTACCCCTCCAGCCTCCCTTACCTCCATGTGGTGGTCACCAGGGGCAATGAAGACCCTCCCTGGAACTACAGGCATTCCCTGGGAAGCCTCTACCACCTTGAGCTTGGCTAATTGGTCCAGACGTTGGGCCAACTGGGCAGTGAAAAGAGGAGGCATATGTTGAACGATCAGGACCGGAGCTGGAAAATCAGCCGGAAACTCTGGCATTATCTCCGAAAGCGCCCGTGGCCCGCCGGTAGAGACCCCTATAGCCACTACCTCACGCCGCCCTATCACCGTTGGTCGACCTAAAGGTCGCGGAGAAGGGCGAAGAGACCTTACCGGTGCTGCTGGCCTTGAAACCGGACGAACAACGGCTCTAGGGACAGCATGTTTGATCTTGGGAAGGAGTTCTTCTTTGATACGCTTAAGGCTTTGGCTGAGGGAACTGGTAGAAGGTTTGGTCACAAAGTCAAAGGCCCCTAAGGAAAGGGCCTTGATGGTCTCCTTAGCCCCCTTTTCTGTTAAGGAAGAAAACATAATCACCTTGGCCTTGGGATAGACCCGCCTCAGTTTCTTAAGGGCGGTTAAACCATCCATCACCGGCATTTCGATGTCCAAGGTGATCACGTCTGGCTTAAGGGCCTGGGCCTTTTGGAGGGCTTCTTTACCGTTTGAGGCGGTGCCCAAGATCTCTATTTCCCGATCTACCTTTAAGGCTTCGGTGATTAGGCGTCGGAAGACTGGGCTATCGTCTACCACCAGGACGCGAATCTTTCTCACTGAGATTCCTCCATTAACCACTTGATCTTGTTCTCGAGCATTTCCTGATCAAAGGGTTTCATGAGATATTCGTTGGCCCCAGCCATAACGGCATCAATGACGCTTTTTTGCTGATTTTCCGTGGTGACCATCATGACTTTGATGTGATTCCACTTAGGGGTGGCTCGTATCTTCTTGAGAAACTCGTAGCCATTCATGACGGGCATATGCCAATCAAGAAGGACCAAGCCTATATCTGGATTCTCCTCAAGGGCTTTGAGGGCTTCCTCCCCATTGGCTGCTTCCACTACGGAATAGCCCATCTCTCCCAAATAACGTCTTTCAATCTGACGGATAGACTTGGAGTCATCCACCACCAAGACTTTCATAGGCCTCTCCTAAGACGGGCTCTCGGCCCTTGGTGGCCGTAAATCTTTTATTCCCTTCGGCAGAGAGGGGATTTTTCTTAAGAAAGGGACAAGAAAAGGGAGTGAAAGAAGGATAAACTACCAGTCTCTGGGTTTGGCCAGGATTTCTCGTACTTTAAGGTCGAAGAGTTTATTAGAAGGCATGGCCTTAATGATGGCTGCGGTATCTGCTCCTCGCGCCGTCCCGGCCACAGCTATTACATCCTCTGGGGGTACCAAACCGGCGTCACAGGCCATCATCGAGATCTCTACGCATACCTTGATCCCTTGGCCAAAGAGACGGAGAGTATTGGCGATGAGATCCTGTTGACAATAGTGTTGGAGTTCTCGGATGGCTGTGCCGATATTGCGCAAGACCATCGTCCCGGTATAGACCTTGGCCCCGTAAGATTCAATTTCTTGGCGCATTTCTGGGGTCATTTCTAGGAACCCTGGTTCACGAAAACCTACGTTATGAGTCACTACTACCAAATTTACGCCTTGGTCCTTAAAGAGCTTGGCGGCCTTAAGGCCTGTATCGCCAAAGGTAGAGGCCACCACGATGTGTTTAAGGCCCCTTTCTTGAGAGGTCTTAAATACTACTTCAAGGACCTTATCGGTGTTTTGTTTGCCGGCCTTTTCAAAATAAAGAGACATTTTCCCCTCCTATCGGAGCCGATGTTCCAAGAAATTGATAATAGTTCGGGCGGCCTCGATCACTCGCCGCCCGTCTTCACGACCCAAAGGCCCTAGCCTTAAAGTGGTTTCCAAGAAGATATCATCATGGGAGGCCAGGCGTTTAAAATGATCCAGCAAAAGGGCAGCGTCATGGACTGGTTTGGCGGCCAATTTACCCTCTGGGAAGCTTTGCAATAATTTGACAAAAGAGGTCTCACTGAGCCTCTTCCCCGCCCGTTTTTCAAGGGCCTTAAAGGCCCGCCGAACAGCTTGCCAGGCCATGAAAGAGGCCAGATCAGGATCTTCTTGAAGGAGTTCTTGGGCCTTGGAAAGATCCTTCTTGGCCGAGGAAAACCAAGTCGAAGAACGTTGGCTGGCCAAAGGTTCGGGTTCTTTTTCTTCTTTTTTGGTCTTTTTAGAGAATGGCCACATAGTATTTCCCAAAATAAATATTAATCCGTACCTAGCTTGGCGAATAAGAAGATTTTTCTAATTATACCCGAACGGAATCCAGAAAAAAGCTTATTTATCCCTCTTTGGTCAGGAAGAGCCCGGGAATAGTTTCTAGGAGTCCGGTTTCAAGGTGTAAATGGGGGTAAAAGACCTCTAGGGCTTCATATAATTCCGCGAGTGAATCTTGGATTAACTTAAGGCTCTCCTCTCTGGCCGCTAAGATGCTCAGTCGAAAGGGGCCCGAGGGACTAAACCAAAACATAATCTCCAAAAGTCCTAAACGGGAGAGCAAAAGGCGAAGACGAAAGGCTTGGCCAGCTTCTTGGGTTTGAGTCGCCTTTTCTAAAACCCCCCAGGAGAGGCGATCAGGAAAG
>CAZKEG010000212.1:0-2826 GCA_964551715.1 uncultured Thermodesulfobacteriota bacterium | reverse complement strand
GCGCTTTATAAGGCGAAATCCGGACATATTTAGCCACCGCACGCGCTTCCATAGCCTATTTCCCCTTCTTCTTCACTTTGGTTTTGTCACCCGCGTGCCCCCGATAGGTCCGGGTAGGGGCAAATTCCCCCAGCTTATGCCCCACCATGTTCTCGGTCACGTAGACTGGAATAAACTTGTGACCATTATGCACGGCAAAGGTGAGCCCTACCATTTCGGGCAAAATGGTCGAACGACGGCTCCAGGTCTTGATGACCTTTTTATCTCCTGTCTCCAGGGCCTTACGGACCTTCTTTAAGAGATGTTCATCTACAAAGGGCCCTTTTTTCTTGGATCTAGGCATATCTCACCTCACCCCTTAGCCTTTACGCCGCCTGACAATAAATTTATCCGAAGGCTTGCGCCCACGCGTCTTAAGCCCCTTAGCCGGCTGCCCCCAAGGCGAACACGGGTGCCGCCCGCCGTGGGTCCGGCCTTCACCACCACCCATGGGATGATCCACCGGGTTCATGGCCACACCACGCACATGGGGGCGACGCCCAAGCCAACGGGAACGCCCGGCCTTCCCCAGAGTAACGTTCTCGTGATCAATATTGCCCACTTGGCCAATAGTGGCCCGGCAGTTCTCGTGCACCATCCGAATCTCACCCGAAGGTAGCCTCAGGTGCACATAGCCCCCCTCCTTGGCCATCAATTGGGCAAAGGTCCCCGCTGAACGAGCAAGCTGCCCGCCCTTCCCCGGACGGAGTTCGATGTTGTGAATAATGGTGCCCAAAGGGATATTCTTAAGGGGCATACAATTGCCCACCTTGACCTCGACCTGCTCCCCGGAAATGACTGTATCTCCCACCTTTAGCCCAAGCGGGGCCAAGATGTAACGCTTCTCTCCGTCGGCATAGTGAAGGAGAGCAATATTGGCCGAACGATTGGGATCGTACTCAATGGCCGCTACCTTGGCTGGAATGCCGTCTTTGTTACGCTTGAAATCAATCTTCCGATAGAGCCGCTTGTGTCCACCCCCACGGAAACGTACCGTCACCCGACCGTAACAATTCCGCCCCCCGGTCTTTTTCAGCGGTTCAAGTAAAGATTTCTCCGGCTCCTTACCCGGTGTCAGATCAGGATCGATCACGTAGGTCTGAAACCTACGGCCCGGTGAGGTTGGTTTGCATTTTTTGATAGGCATGGCCTCTTACCCCTTTAGATCGTCTCAAAGAATTCGATAGTCTCACCCGGGGCCAACCTGACGACAGCCTTCTTCCGCAAAGGCCGTCTCCCGTGATAACGCCAAATCCTCTTTGGCTTGCCCTTCACCCGGATGGTCTGTACCTTTTCCACCTTCACGTTAAAGATGGCCTCCACCGCCTTCTTGATCTCGATCTTATTGGCCTCTGGATGGACCCAAAAAGTCACCTGATTGTTCCGCTCCTTGAGGAGCATGGACTTTTCGGTCATCACCGGTTGCAAGATAATCTCCCGTGGGTCCTTCATCGTGAAAGCCTCTCTTCGATTTTTGGAAGCGCCTCGCGTTTGATGATGAGGTATTCGTGATCCAAAATATCGTAGACATTGAGCCCTTCCACCGCCAGCACCTTTACCGTGGGGAGGTTGCGGGCGCTCTTTTCAACTATCTCATCCCGCTCCGGGACCACGACCAGGGCATCTTCCACGCCAAGCCCTTTCAAAAAGGCCACGAAATCTTTGGTCTTGATCCTGGTGAGCCCAAAATCTTCCACCACCAAAAGTTTGCCCTCTTGCGCCCTGGTCGAAAGGGCCATCTTCAAGGCCAGACGGCGCTGTTTCTTATTGAGTTTGAAAGAATAATCCCTGGGCTTGGGACCAAAGACCACCCCACCACCGACCCAGTGCGGGGCCCTGATGCTGCCCTGTCGAGCGCGCCCGGTACCCTTCTGCCGCCAGGGCTTGCGCCCACCACCACGGACCTCGCCTCGCGTCTTGGTGCAAGCCGTCCCCGCTCGCCAGCGAGCCATCTGCCAGCGCACTGCTTCGTGCAAAAGGCCAATCCTTACCGGCACACTATAGATCTCTTCTGGTAGATTCACTTCCGAAACCTTTTCGTTTTTATGATTAACGACCGCTATCGTGGCCATTGATCCACCTCAAACTACTTATTGAAATAGACAAGGACATAGCCATTCACCGCCCCTGGGACCGCCCCTTTGACCAGTAAGAGGTTCTTCTCCGGCTTAAGGTCCACCACCTGGAGGTTCTTAATGGTCACCGTCTCGTTCCCGTAATGCCCCGGCATCTTCTTGCCCTTGATCACCCGACCCGGAAAGGTACTCGGACCACTGGAACCCGGCTTACGGTGTACCTGCTTGGCACCATGGCTCATAGGCTGCCGCTTAAACCCCCAGCGCTTAATCGCTCCGGCAAAGCCACGCCCTTTGGATTTGCCCGTCACGTCTACCAGCTCACCCTTCTCAAGGGAAACTTCCGCGAGAGAGATCACTTGCCCGGGCTGAAATTGACCCGGATCTTCTACCCGAAACTCCCTCAGGATATAAAACCCATGATCAAGGCCGGCCTTGGCAAAATGGCCACGCATAGGCTTGGTGAGCCGGGTAAACTTTTTGGGCTTAAACCCCAACTGCACGGCGTTATAACCGTCTTTCTCTACGGTCTTTACTTGCACCACCGTACAGGGCCCGACCTCGAGTACCGTGACCGGGACCACTTCACCGGTCTCGGTGAAGATACGAGTCATACCTAATTTCCTACCGATCAGTCCTTCGACCATGGCCATCTTCAACACCTCATCCTAGAGCTTGATTTCCACTTCGACCCCAGCCGGAAGCTCAAGCT
>CAZKEG010000211.1:0-2828 GCA_964551715.1 uncultured Thermodesulfobacteriota bacterium | reverse complement strand
GTCCAGTTCGGTTTCTTTGATCCTCTGGCCAAACCTCTTCTTCCTTCGATGCCATTCTTTTATCGCTATACACATAACTACGGTATAGCCATCATTATCCTTACTTTTATTATTCGTATCCTTTTTTGGCCACTCAATCATCTTAGTTATAAAAGCATGAAAAAGATGCAAGAGATTCAGCCTCTTATTCAAAAGCTAAGAGAAAAATACAAAGACGATAAAGAAAGACTTAATAAGGAATTGATGCAACTTTATCGTACTTATAAGGTGAACCCCTTTATGGGTTGTTTACCCATGGCTATTCAGATTCCGGTATTTTTCGCCTTGTATAAGGTACTCCTTGTAGCTATCGAACTGCGTCATGCTCCCTTTTGGGGATGGATTAACGACCTCTCTGCTCCGGATCGACTCTACGTTGGGTTTCATATTCCTTATCTTGGCGGGCTTCCTGTACTCACTATTCTCATGGGCATTTCTATGTATGTCCAACAGAAACTCAGTCCAACCTCTCTTGATCCAACTCAAGCGCGGATGATGCTCCTTATGCCGATTATTTTCACTATTCTTTTTATCAATTTCCCCTCAGGGCTTGTTTTGTATTGGTTGACGAATAATATCCTTTCTATCATTCAGCAATGTATGACCAGTAAAATGGTGACACGGAGCAAAAAATGATGAAAACGGAGGAATTTGAGGGTAAAACTGTAGAACAGGCCATCGAAGAAGCGAGCAAATATTTTCAAGTAGCTCCGGAAGACCTCGAGATAGAAATCATTACCCACGGCTCCACCGGGCTTTTTGGTATCGGAGCTAAAAAGGCTCGGATCAAGGCCCGGCTCAAACCGGAAAAACTCTTGGAACAACGGGCCAACGTGGCCCAAAAAGTATTGGGAGGGATCTTTGAGGCTGCAGGGTTGGCCTTGATCTCTAAATGTCAAATCAAAGACGAGACTATTCAATTAGAGCTGACTGGCGGAGACAAAAAATTTCTACTCTTGCGTCGAGGGGCTCCTTTAAATGCCTTGGAATACTTGGTCAATAAAATCGTGGCGCGTCAATTGGGAGTGGGCCCGAAGATCTTGATCGACATCGAGGGTTTTCGTGCGGAACAAGAGAGAAAGATCCGTGAAATGGCCAAGCGAGCGGCGGAACGGGCCAAAAAGACCCGTCGTCCGGTGGAGCTAAAGCCTATGCCTTCTCATGAGAGGCGTTTAGTACACCTTACTTTGCGTCATTTTCCTGGAGTTCAGACCAGGAGTCGAGGTAAGGGTGAGACCAGGCGAGTGGTCATCTATCCCGAGGCTAGCCGACGAAAATGACCAAGGCCTTAGAATACGCTGAGGCCACTATTGCCGCCATTGCTACGCCGATTGGGCCCGGGGCCATCGGCGTGGTCAAGGTAAGCGGCCCTCTTTGTGAACAGATATTTCGCCGTCTCTTCAAGCCTCGCCGAGAGCTCAAAGAGATCCAAAGTCATCGTCTCTATTATGGATTTATCCAAGATCCAGAGACGGATGAAGTGGTCGATGAGGTCCTTATCACCCTCATGCGGCGCCCGCATACTTACACCCGAGAAGATGTGTTAGAGATTTATGGCCATAGCGGTTATTTGGTCCTGACCAAGATCTTAGAGCTTGTCTTGCGCGAAGGGGCCAGGCTGGCTGAACCAGGAGAATTTACCCGCCGGGCCTTTTTGAATGGCCGGATTGATCTGGCCCAGGCCGAGGCCATCTTAGACTTGATCAATGCCCGATCAGAAGAAGGTTTAAGATTGGCCTTGAATCAACTCCGCGGCGGTCTGGCGGATAAATTGAAGCCCATTCGGGAGACCCTTCTCTCTGCTCTCGCGGTGGTTGAGGTAGCGGTGGATTTTCCCGAAGAAGATGTGGAACTCATCTCTCATTACGAATTGGCCAAACAGTTGGAAGAGGGTGTTAAGGCCCCTCTTAATCAGTTGCTTAAGACCTACAACGAAGGTCGGCTCTATCGTGAAGGGATAGCCGTGGTCATTGCCGGTCGGCCAAACGTGGGCAAGTCCAGCCTCTTGAACACACTCCTTCGCGAAGAGCGGGCCATTGTTACTCCTATTCCCGGGACCACCAGAGACATCATCGAAGAGACAGCTACCCTCAAGGGACTTCCTGTTCGTTTGATCGATACTGCCGGTCTCCGTGAGACCACCGATGTAGTAGAAGAAATCGGTGTCCGTCGGGCCAAGGAAAAGATTACTCAGGCAGACATCGTTATCTTCGTCGTCGATGGGGCGGAAGAACCAACTGCCGAAGACTTCAGGCTTTATGATGAGATCCGTGGTTTACCTCACGTGGTGGCGGTGAATAAGATCGACATTGCCACTGAAGAGACTCTGAATCTATGGCGAGAATCATTTCCTGAAGAGAAGAAGGTGTTTATTTCTGCTAAGGAAGAACTTGGGCTTGAGGCCTTGACCGAGGCCATCTTTGAGATTGTTACTGGTCAAAAGGAAATTTCTCCCCCGGCCGTGGCCCCTAACTTGCGCCAAAAGATCGCCTTAGAAAAGACCCTACAAGCCACCAAACGGGCCATCAGTGCCCTTAAGAGCCCCGATGTTTTTCCGGAATTGGTAGCGGTCGACCTAAGGGAGGCCTTGCAAGCCTTAGGAGAGATCACCGGAGAGACCACCACCGAAGACCTCTTGGACCAAATCTTCAGTCATTTCTGCATCGGCAAATAGCTTTTTTGCATAAATTTAGAAATCTTTGGCCTTTCTAAATAGAAGAATGCCTGCGAATAAGTGAACCGCCCCGGGTTTGTCGGAGAGATAAATCTGTGGGAGTCAACTATTAGAA
>CAZKEG010000210.1:0-2830 GCA_964551715.1 uncultured Thermodesulfobacteriota bacterium | reverse complement strand
GACTTTCACCTGTTGGATGAATACATACGCTGGTATCAGGATAACCGGATTCCGCAGAGCTTTCTCCTCATCTCAGATATTCGGGCCTCTCTCCTTGGGGCCTACTTTGCTGCCTTGGTCTTCCGAAAACCGGAGGCCGGAGAATTACCGGTCCTTGAACGTGAACTTTTTTCCGCCTTAAAGGACTGCCGGCGCGAGAGTGTCCGTGTAGATGGCCTCTTTTTTCTTTCGGTGCGTGCCTTTTGGCAGGGAGACCTCGGGTTTCTTGATCAGATCATCGATGAGTTTGGTCGCGAATCCGAACAAGTTGCTCCTTATAGTTCCTTGATTACCGGTTGGATTAGGGCCGGGAAGAATATATGGGTCCATTTTGATCTGAAAAAGGCCGAGGCAGAGCTCACCAAGGCCTGTAAATTGGCCCAACAAAAGGGGCTCTCTTTGTGGAACCATATCCTTTGGGCCTTGGGAGTGGTCTGTGCCCTGGTGCGTGAAGATCATTGGGAGGCTTCAAGGTGCTTGACCAAAATGGAGTCTTCGTTGACCCAGACAGGGCGTCACGCCCATTCCCAGTTTTTCCATCTTGCCGCCTGGATGGCCTTTGTCCGCAAAGATTTTAATAGGGCAGAACTTGCTCTGAGAAGGGCCCTTCAGATTGCCTCAGAAACAGGTTATCTTTACCCGTGTTACTTCTTACGCTTTGCCCTAGCCCAAACTCTATTCAAAAAAGGGGCTTTGCCCGAGGCCCTGGCCGCCCTCAAGGAATGTGAAACCTTTGCCCAAAAGACCAGGAGCCGGATGCTCATTTTTATGTGCCTTCTCTTTCGGGCCTATCTTGCCTATCTTTCTGGAGATCGTCTCTTCGGTAGGCATTTCCTTTCTCGGGCAATCAGTTTGGGAAATCGTGAAAACTACTTCAATCTCCTGTGGTGGTGGAATCGAGAAATGATGGCTTATCTCTTCGGGCGGGCGCTGGAAGAGGGTTTTGACGGGAATTATGTACGCCAGTTTATTCTCAAACATCACCTAACTCCTCCTTCTACCTTTAGAGTGGTAAAAAATTGGCCCTATCCGGTGAGAATACACACCCTTGGCGGGCTCGAAATTTCCGTCGATGAAAGTCAACTTAGTCTTTCTCAAAAGGGCCCGGCACGTCCGATAGCCGTGCTTTTGGCCCTGGTCGCCGCTGGAGGAGAACTTAATAAAGATAGACTCCTTGATCTCTTTTGGTCTGAGCAGGAAGCAGATACCGCCTATCACGCCCTGGAAAGCACCCTCTACCGTCTGCGCAAGATCCTCAAAAAAGACGTTATTTTCAGTAAAGGACGTCGGATCACCCTCAAAAGGGATCTTTTGTATGTGGATCTCTGGGACTTAAGGGATAAACTCAATCACCTAGAAAAGGTCCTTTCCGAAAAAAAACTTACCGAAAGTTTTTTCTTGGCCGAGGATATTTTGACCCTTTACGGGGAATTTTTACCGAGTTTTGACTATTCTTTCGTCCTGTTTGAACGAGAATGGTTAAAGTCCCGAACTATTTCTCTTCTCCAACGGACCGCCGGTCTTGTAGAAAAAGAATTCCCTGAAAAGGGTTTACTTCTATATGAAAAAGCCTGGGTGCTTGATCCTGGAGACGAAGGGGCTTGTCAGCTCCTAATCAAGGCTTTGATCCGAAACAATCGTTTGGAAGAGGCCTGTAAGGCCTACCATTGTCTAGCTACCTATCTCAAGGCCCACTATCAACTTGAACCCTCCTCTGAGCTCAAACGTTTGGCCCTTGAAATAGAGACCAAACTGAAGCGCTATTGCGCCTAGTGAGCCATTGGTGAGTCATCGGTGAATTATTAGTGTGCCCCCCTGCCTATCTTCTTTTAAGAAAACAAATCTTTAGAAGGAGGGTCAAATGGAACAGACTTCCGTCGTCGAAGAAATGGTTCTCAAAATCCAGGAAATCCGGGCCGAAGTGGAAGAGGATCTCCTGGGAAGGCTCAACGTGGTAGGGGTTGGGGTAGGTTACAAAGAGGTAGGGGGTAAGGAGACTACAGATCTATGTCTCCATGTGTATGTAGAGAAGAAATTACCCAAGGCCGAACTTGCCCCCGAAGCTTTGGTCCCGGAGACAGTTCAGGGATTGCCTACCGATGTAATAGAGGTGGGGGTAATCGAGGCCCAGACCTATACCGCTTGTGTTCGTCCGGCAAGGCCAGGTTATAGCATCGGCCACTATCGGATTACTGCCGGGACTTTCGGTTGTTTGGTGAGGGGATGTGGTTGTGATCGAACATACATTCTCTCCAACAACCACGTCCTGGCCAATTCCAATCAGGCTCGTATCGGGGATTCGATACTCCAACCCGGGCCCTATGACAACAAACCTTGCTACCCAAGGGTCATCGCTAGACTTGCGGCTTACGTACCCATTAGATTCGGAGCTGGAAATTATAATTTGGTTGATGCCGCCTTGGCTCTGCCTATTAGCTATCATTTGGTTATCCCTTATTTGCCCAACGGGTCTCTGCCTCGTGGTACTAAACAAGCCTACCTAGGAATGGATGTCTTTAAGTTCGGGCGCACTACTCAATTTAGTAGAGGAAAGGTCAGAGGGATTGATGTCACTGTGGGGGTTCGTTATGGCGGAGGGAAGGTAGCCTATTTTCGCCACCAAATCCTTACGACCAACATGTCTAGAGGTGGAGATTCGGGATCACTTCTCCTCTCCTCTGATGGTTATGGAGTAGGGCTTCTTTTCGCCGGATCTTCCCGGGTCACCATTCACAACAATATTCATAACGTACTAATCGCTTTGGGAGTGAGGCTTATCACTTCTTAAAAG
>CAZKEG010000209.1:0-2830 GCA_964551715.1 uncultured Thermodesulfobacteriota bacterium | reverse complement strand
ACGGATTCAAGAGGCCTTTCCATCCGAACCCAAGCCCCTTGGTGATCCGTCTCCTTAAAACCGAGTCGTTCGTAGAATCTCTTAGCCCGATAATTACGTTCACCCACCCAGAGGGCCACTTTTTTATGACCCAGGGCCTCTAAAAATCGAAAGGCCTCTTCTATCAATCTCTGCCCAAGCCCCTTTTTTTGATAACCCGGAGCCACTACTAACTCGTGAATTTCCGGGACTGTTTCCCCCTGAAACCGGCAATCAGGCTGGAGGGCCAAAAAGGCAACCGGTTTACCCTTATCAAAGGCAACCCAAAAACCTCCCTGAGCATGTTTTAATAACCACCGCAGATAGCGCCTGACGCGCTTAGGGTCGCGATAGGCATAAAGATAGTCCTGTCCATAAGCTTCGAGATAAAGGGCCTGTAGCTCTTTTTCTAAATCTTTAAGCGAAGAGATGGGCTCGATAAGGATATTTTCACCGTCAGAAGACATAGGCTTCACAAAAGGACAACCTTTTGTGAGGACACTAACCCCTCTTGTCTCAAGGTGCAAGATCTAACCTAAATAGCCATAGATAGAGAAGCTGCGTATTTTTCCGGAAATAGATCGTAGAGATGAGCAAGATAAACCCTATCTGCTTCACTGAGTTTGAACCACATATTAGTCCGTTCGATAAAGAAGTAGATCAAATCTTCTCTTGAAAGACCCGCTTGTTGGACAAGATCTAAATTAAGAGGCAGTTCGTCTCGAACAAAGAACTGATAAAGATTGTAACCTTTAGGAAGAGCCCCAAAGGCCTTTCGATATAAATACGGTACTTGTTCAAGAGATATGTGTTGTAAAACAGCATAAAGGTTATAGTAATTGGGATAGAGTCGCTTAGGTCCGATCCGTTTAAAAAGCAAAACCTTTTCATAAAAAGCGGCATGCTCTGGGCGAACCGAGATCACCAGATCTGTAGCCCCTTTCCAGAGGGCGTATCTATAAAGCACTCGAAAAATGTGAAATATAAGACCTCTGGCCCTTAAGTGTGGTAAAGCAGCCAAGGAACAAAACTCTACTAACCGACAACCTTGACGACGCAATTGATCAAGCTTGTCAGGAAAAATGGCATCACTCGGCAGGCCAAACTCTACTGAATCAAAGACCAAACTAGCCGTACACGCTGGTATAGGAAGTTCGGGTAAAAGGCCCAAAATGACCCTGGTTTCAGGTAAGGCATGATAACGGGTAAACCACAACTGATATCGGTTAGGTAAAATCATCTTGGCATCTTTATAGCGCTCATATACCAAGCGGAAGGCCCCTTCAAATTCGTCTCGCCTAAAAGCAGGCTTGATCATGTGAGGTCTCTTAGTTAAAGCCTTTTGAACACCAGCAAGCTTTAAGAGCCGATAAGTTTTGTCTACTTTTTGATACATATTTTTCGCCTTTCTTATCAAATTTGTGAAATTTATTCAGTTCTATTTATTCTATCGGATGGTCTATTAAGAACTTTAAAAGCTGGCTACTTTAAGAGTGGTCCCTGACGAAGTAAAAACTCTGGTGTTCTTTTCAGGCTCTTAAAGGCTTAATAAAGCGAAACAAGGATCTCTTTGATGGTCTCTGTGGGAGGCTCTTCGTAAAACGAAAACTTACCCAAATCCTCTATGAGGACAAAGGTCAGACGACCGCGCCAGACCTTTTTATCGGCCCTCAAAAAGGACATAATCTTCTCTACGGAGAGATTAGGGGGTAGGCGGGTAGGAAGGTCAAACTTTTGGAGCAAGGCCTCAAGTCTCTCAGAAAGACCAGCCGGAGCCAGACCCAAGGCCTCGGAAAGCCTCATCGCCGCTACCATCCCTATGGCCACACAAAAGCCGTGGAGTATCTGATAGCCAGCAGCGGCCTCGATGGCATGGCCGATGGTATGACCGAAGTTTAAGACACGTCTGAGACCGGCTTCCTTCTCATCGGCGGAGACCACCTCGGCCTTGATCCGACAACTCTCGTAAATAATGTGCTCAAGGGCCTCTGGATCATAATGGAGGAGCCTCTCGGCCTTTTCCTCAAGGAAGGCAAAGAGTTCGGCACTCCAGATACAACCATATTTTACTACTTCAGCCAGACCGTTGCGGAAGTGTTCCAGGGGAAGGGTGCTAAGGACACCATAATCTATATAGACCCTTCGGGGCTGATAGAAAGTACCCAGAAGGTTCTTCCCTTCCGGCAGATCTACTCCGGTCTTTCCTCCAACTGAACTATCCACCTGGGCCAGAAGGGTGGTCGGTATCTGGACCAGGGGGATGCCCCTCATATAGATAGAGGCCAAGAACCCGGCCAGATCCCCAGTCACCCCGCCTCCCAGGGCAATAAGGGCTGATTTCCGATCAAACCCGGCCCGAACCATCTCTCTGGCCAGCTTGACCACCGTATCCATGTTTTTGGAGGCCTCACCCGCTGGGAAGACAAAGAGTTCCGCCGAAAGACCAGTTTCTTCCATCAAACGAAGAAAGTCTTCTCCTAAAAGATCGGCCACCGTGCTATCGGTGACGATGGCGTATTTCGCCCCGAGATTGAGTTCCTTAAGATCAGAGGGGACCTCAATAAGGAGACCACCTTCGATCAGGATATCGTACCGGGTGCCGGTCTTTACGCGAATCTTTTTCATTTTTCCAATAAAATCAAATCTTTAAATTGACCTTTTCGACGTAGGGGCCGAAGGCCTTAGTCCCTTTGGCTTCACTGACCACCTTTAAGATTCCTTTATCCTTTACCACCATTCCGGAGAGTAGGGTAATCTTTTGGTCTTGAAAGACTTCAGGCAAGAGAGGAGTACTAGGCCCCAAGAGGATAAC
>CAZKEG010000208.1:0-2835 GCA_964551715.1 uncultured Thermodesulfobacteriota bacterium | reverse complement strand
TCGGGCCTGGATATTCTCTTCAGTAAGGGTTTTGGTCGGTTGCCCAAGGCCCTCGTGCAAGACCTTGCACATCGCTGTAAAGGGTTCGGTAATAGGTAAGGTATAGGTGGTGATTCCCAGATTGGTGGCCAAGGCCTCGGCGTCCTCGATACTGGCCTGGCTGGTATAGGGTGAGGGCATTAACACCCCGATCACTTTCTCCGGACCAAGGGCCAAGGTGGCGATGCAGGCGGTGACCGAAGAATCTATCCCCCCGGAAAGTCCGATCAAGGCCTTGGAAAACCCGGTCTTCTGAAAATAATCCCTCACCCCGGTGACCAGGGCCTTAAGCAAAGAGGCCTCCACCCTTTCGGCCACAGGATAGAGATCACCGGATCCATCAGCCAGATCACAGAGGATCAAGGCTTCTTCGAATTCCGGCCCGCGGGCCAAGAGCTTGCCTTCTGGGGAGACAACCAGGCTGTGACCATCGAAGACGAGATGATCATTGGCCCCGACCTGATTGCAATAAACGAGATAGGCCCCGGTGCGCCTAGCCTGCTCGCGTAAAAGGGAAAGCCTGAGTTTGCCCCTTTCCAAAAAATACGGGCTGGCGGAGATGTTAATGATCACATCTACCCCTTTCTCCGCCAATCTCTCAAGAGGATCAAACGGATAGAGATAGGGCACGTATCCGGGGAGATTCCAGACATCTTCACAGACGGTGAGACCAACTCTAAGACCACAAAGTCGAAAGACATCGACCTGGTTCACCGCAGAGAAATATCTGGTTTCTTCATACACATCGTAGGTAGGCAACAAGGTTTTGGCGTATTGGGAAATGATCTCTCCGTCCTTACAGACCACGGCCTTATTGAGCAAACGTGGGCCGAAAGGGGACTCATTGGGCGCCGGATACCCGACCACTGCTGCTATGCCCCTTATTTTTTGGCGCAAAGATTCCAAAGTCTCACAGGCTGTCTCGATAAATTCTTTTCTAGTCAAGAGATCTCGCGGGGGATAACCACACAGCGAAAGCTCAGGAAAGACTACCAGATCCGCCCCGGCCTTCCGGGCCTTCTCGGCATAAAACAATATCTTTTGGGCGTTACCCTTAAAATCACCGATGGTTGGATTGGTCTGCGCTAAGGCTATTTTCATGACTTGGGACCTATCGCTTGTACTAAGCTATTGACCAAAGGTTTTCCCCCAGCTTCCAACACCTAATAAACTAATGAAAAAGGAAAACCTCGTTTCGTCTGGATTAGTAGTGATTACGAAATTACCATACCAACACTGAGCCTGATAAGATAGGCCAAATTGGGAACCGATAGTCTCATTTTTTTCCAAACTTCGCCGAATAGCGTAAGAAACATAGAGCCCTTTATAAAGACGTTTGCGCATCCTAAGGTTTATTTGGTCGATCTTTCTCGCCTTATCCCAACGATAATCAAGACCAATGTGTTCTCCGCGACTGTTTTGAAGGGTGGCAGAGAGATTGGTCGTGGCAAGACCCATACCGTAAAAATTGTAAGAGGCATCCAAGCGAAGGTAAAAAAAGGATAGAAGACGTAATTCGGCGTCCAGAGAGAGATCAGAAAAGAGATGTTCTTGGCTCTCAAAATTATAGTTTTGATAGATCCAGATCCGAGCCAGGTCAAAATATCGAATCTGGTCGTTCTTTTCTTCCTTAGCGGTAATGAACTGTAAAAGGCCGTAACGAAGGGTATGAACCGCCGGGAGTCGATCTTTGTCTTCAAACAAAGGTAAATCCTCTTGATTAACCGAGGGGCGATAAAAGTATCTTATTTCCGGGCGAAGGACGTGCCGAAGGCCGACCACATTCCATAATTTGACCTGATAGGAACGATAAAAGGTCAAGCCCAAACGCCCTTCTAATTCGTAAAGGGTGCGTGAAAGGCTGCTCTTTTTTTGCTCATCCTCCCAGTCCACCCAATATCTGGTGTGTCTTAGACGATAAGAAAGGTCCAGATCCAAAAAAGAGAAAAGCTTGGGGCTTAGGCTTATTACTGGGACAAGATCTAAGCGATGCCCCTGATAACCCTCATCTCGCCACCAGAAGTCGTACTGAATTTGCCCGGAGAGATAAAAAGGCCCTAAGAACCGGGCCCTTAGCCTTGAAAAATAGACCTCGGGCAAGGGCATAAAGAGCTTAGTCTGTTCTCCTGGGATTTGACTGTCGTAATAGGTGGCGCTCGCCTGGAAAAAATATGAACCAAAGGGGTGATCAATCCACAGGCGATTGGTCCGATACCTTGTATTTCTTTCCTCAAGCCCTCGACCAAATTTACATAGATAATTTTGATGACTCTGGATAAAACCCAGGTCTCCGCCCTCGAATTCGTAAAGAAAATCCTTGTCTGAAAGGAGATCCAAATCTAGGTGTAACATCCAAGAAGGGGCCATTTCTTGGTCAATCTTGGCCGTGAGCCAATATCTAGTTTGGTTTGTTCGCACCAGGCCATCGTGGTTATAATCGTCATCCCGGAGGCGATCCCAGAGATACCGAGCTCGGAATATCCCTTTGCTCTTCTCGCTCAGGACATAACGGGCCTCGATCCCGCTCATAAAACCCCGTTTGCTGGCGTAGTAAGGATAGAAGGTAAAGTCTAAGCTATCGTTAACCGCCCAATAGAAAGGCAATTCGAGCCCCAGGCCTTCTCGCGAACTATGGACCAAACGGGGAAAAAGGAGGCCGCTCTTGCGTTCGGCCTTGAGGGCCATGCTCACGTAGGGGGTATAAATTATCGGAAGCCGCCGAACATTAAAGGTGGCATGGTAGGCCTTAGCCCGACCGGAAGGAGTAATCCTTAATCTTCGACAACGGAAACTCCA
>CAZKEG010000207.1:0-2876 GCA_964551715.1 uncultured Thermodesulfobacteriota bacterium | reverse complement strand
CCTATGAAGAGTTGGGCAAAAAGGAACAGAAGAGACGGCTGCGGTTGAAGATCAGGACTGGAAGTTTCAAGGGGGTGACATTTTCCCTGTGCAAAAACAGTGACATTTTCGCTGTGTGGTAACAGACCTAATGAGGCCTTGAAGGCTCAAAGCCAAAATCCTTTTCTCCAAAGACCTCAGAGGTAAAGAGATAGACCTCGGTCTTTGGATCTTTCCAGCACCCAGGAGGCAAACCAGCCTTGAGACAAGTGTGATCTAGGAAAGTTTCTCTATCCCACCCGAATTCAACGGCTACCTGGGGGAGCAGGACTCCACGGTTCAGACCGCGAATGATATAAATTCCGTGGACCCCTACCTCGACCTCTTCAGGTTTGGCCCGCCACATGGGTGAAAGGACTGAAATTTCGATGTCTATTTCGTTTAGTTCTTCTCGGCTAAGGGGCGGAAAACGAGGGTCATTAAAGGCTGCAGAGCGAGCCATCTCCATTACCGTGAGATATAAGGGTTTATCGGCCTGAAAGGTTCCGATACACCCCCGCAATTGCCCGTGTTTGTGAAGGGTGACAAAGGCCCCAAAGGGTTTTAAGAGCCCTTCGGGGAGATCTTCCGGTAGCCGGGGAGAGCGCCCTTCAAGGGCGCTGGCGATGCTTTCCCGGGCGATATAGAGCAAAAGGATCTTTTCTTGATCAGTTAAATCAGCCACTTTGGTCATTTTTGCCTCGCTAGAGAGAGGATTTTTTCGGCCTCTAAGACCCCAGAGATAAACCGACCATCATTAAAAATATAAGTCGGTGTAGCTCGAATGCCCATAGAGAGTAGGATGTTACGTGCTTTGGCGACCTTCTTTTCTCCTTCCGGGCAACTAGAGCCTTCGTAGCCACTGATGAGCTCTTTGAGGCCCTTTTTGTCACAAATGATAGAAACAGCCCTCTTTTTGGCGTGAGGGTGTAGTCTTTCTAAGGGCATAAGGATGACCTTTACCGTGATTTTGCCTTCCTCTACCAGCGGCAAGAGGATTCTTTCCGCCCGCCTGCAATGTGGACAATCCGGGTCGGTCACCAGATAGACCACCGGCCCCCCTTTCCCTTCTACAAAGGCTACCAAAGGATCTAATTTTTTGAGTTGTTCTGGGCTTAAGCGATTTAATTCCGCCTGACGGGCCTGGGTCAGATCTTCACGGGTCAAAATATCGATGAGGCGACCTATAAACAGATAGCGCCCGGTTTCGTCTACATAAGTAAGGCGTTTCTGCCCCCGTATCTCTATAACCACTTCACAAACGCCTTTGATCGGAGTTTGATTGACCCCGAGGACCTTTACCTCACCTCCGACAAAAAGACCCTTAAAGATGGCCTGAAGCTTTTCAACCGTAGGGCAAGCCCAGACTGAGCCGATCAGAGAGAGGCTTATCACTAACGAAAAAAAGACATTTAGCATAGTACCTCCTGCAAAAAATTAAGTTATAAAGACCTCCTTTCCCAATTTCCCCTCCCATGACAAATTGTGGTCTTTTAACTTCAAAAAAGCCTACTCTGTTATCTCTTTAATACACCCTTTTCAGAGATGATAGGGCCTGTGTTTCCCAAATGGGTAAAGAATTTGGTTTTCATGAATTAGCCAGAATAATAAGCTCATTTGGCCTAATTTTTGAGTTACATCTTGAAAGAGGCCCTTATCATTTATAGCATTTTCGGCCTCATCACTTGAAGATTTAACATCTTTGAGGCAATATCTGCAGCATAAAAATTTGTTGGAGGCTACAAAATGGATCTTTTACAAAAGAAGTATCTCTTAGCTCCTGGTCCGGTACCTGTCCCGCCAAAGGCCCTCCTGGCCATGGCTAAGCCCATTATTCACCATCGTCTGCCTGAATTTTCGGCCATTCTTTCTAAGATCAGGGAAGACCTCAAATATCTCTTTCAAACCCAAAATGATGTCTTATTTTTCGCTTCTTCTGGCACAGGGGCCATGGAGGCTTGTGTGGTCAATCTTTTTTCTCCAGGAGATAAAGTCATTGTTGTCCGCGGGGGAAAATTCGGTGAGAGATGGGGTGAGCTAGCCGAGACCTATGGCCTTGATCCGATCTACATAGACGTTGAATGGGGAAAGGCGGTCAGCCCCGAGGCCATAGAAGAGGCCCTCAAAGCCCATCCAGAGGCCAAAGGGGTCTTGATCCAGGCCCATGAGACTTCTACTGGGGTGAAACACCCGGTCGCGGAGATTGCAGCCCTGACTAGAGAAAGGGACACCTTGTTGGTGGTAGACGCCATTTCTGCCCTTGGGGTCTATCCCTTGCCCATGGATGAACTAGGACTTGATGCGGTGGTGGCTGGTTCACAGAAGAGCATAGCCCTTCCTCCTGGGCTTTCCTTCGTGGCCCTTTCAGAAAGGGCTTGGAAACGAGTAGAAGAGGCCAAACTGCCTCGTTATTATTTTGATTTTCGTCGGGAGAAAAAGGCCTTGGCCAAGGAGACCACGGCCTTTACGCCGGCGGTATCTCTTCTTTTCGGTCTAAGTGAGGTCCTCACCCGTATTCGAGAGGTGGGGCTAGAGAAGCTATTTACCCATTATGCTCGTCTTTCAGGGGCCTGTCGGGCGGGTATAAAGGCCTTGGGGCTTGAGCTCTTTTCCGAGGCCCCTTGTGAGGCCTTGACCATCGTCAAGGTTCCTGCAGAGGTTGATGGCCTGGCCTTGATGAAGCTCATGCGCAACAAATACCAGGTGACTATGGCCGGTGGGCAGGCCAAACTAAAGGGCAAGGTGGTCCGCATTGCCCATTTGGGATACCAAAGTCCCTTTGATGTGATTTTGGCCCTTTCCACCTTGGAAATGGCCTTGAGTGAGTTGGGCTATCAGGTATCTATCGGAGCCGGGGT
>CAZKEG010000206.1:0-2884 GCA_964551715.1 uncultured Thermodesulfobacteriota bacterium | reverse complement strand
GTCAAGGAAGACCATTTGTCCTTCTTTGGAGACACGGTTTCGGCGTTTTCTGCGTGGGAAGCGCTTTTTGGGTGACAAAATCCCTGTGCAGTTAAGGGGTGACATAACGTGCAATGACATTCTCTTATCTTTGAGTTTGACTTTTGTTTAAGGCTTAAGTATTTTCGAGCCCCGAAGAGGGAATTTGGTCACAAGGGGGGATTTTATGGCCTGCGTAGTGGTCGTGGGCACCCAATGGGGTGACGAAGGCAAGGGGAAAATCGTCGATCTTTTGACCGCCCGGGCCGACGTCATTGTCCGTTTTCAAGGGGGCAACAACGCCGGTCATACCATCATCATCAATGGTGAAAAATTTATCCTTCATATTATTCCCTCGGGTATCTTTCACGAAGATAAGGTTTGTCTCATTGGTAACGGAGTGGTCATAGACCCTGAAGTTTTACTTTATGAAGAGATTGAAGGTCTTCAAAAGCGCGGCATAGCCGTTGAACCAGGCCGTCTCTATATCAGTGAAAGGGCCCATCTGATCATGCCCTATCACAAGGCTATTGACCACGGGCGAGAGGCCAAGAAGGGAAAGACCAAGATCGGAACCACTGGCCGTGGGATTGGTCCTTGTTATGAAGACAAAATAGCCAGGCGAGGGATCAAGATTGGTGACCTTTTAGATCCAGATCTCTTTGCCGCCAAACTGCAAGAGACTTTAGAAGAAAAAAACTTCTATCTCACCCATTATTTGGGAGCTAAGGCCCTGGATTACCAAGAGATCTACGAGAAATACCTCAAGATGGGTGAACGCCTAGCCCCCTATGTGACCAATATCTCTATTGAGCTTGATAAAGCTCGAAAGAAAGGGGCTTCCATCCTTTTCGAAGGGGCCCAAGGGACACAGCTTGACATAGATCACGGGACCTATCCCTTTGTCACTTCTTCTAATACCGTAGCTGGAAATGCCTGTTGTGGTGCCGGTTTAGGGCCAACGGCCATTGATTACGTCCTTGGCATTTGCAAGGCCTATACCACGCGGGTAGGGGGCGGGCCCTTTCCGACCGAGCTCCGGGATGAATTGGGTCAGTACATACGCGAACGAGGGGCCGAGTACGGTTCGACCACCGGACGCCCGAGGCGTTGCGGGTGGCTTGATGGTGTAGTCTTGAAAGAAGCGGTACGGCTAAACGGCCTTTCCGGGCTGGCCATTACCAAGCTCGACGTCCTGAGCGGCCTTGAGACCCTCAAGGTCTGTACTGCCTATCGTCTGGACGGCCAAATGATGGATCGCTTGCCGGCCAATATCAAAGAGGTAGAGAGGATCGAACCGATATATGAAGAACTGCCCGGCTGGGAAGAAGATATTTCCGGAGCCAAGACCTTTGAAGATCTCCCCAGGGCCGCTCAAGATTACGTCAAATGGATCGAAGACCATGCCGGGGTACCGGTTACCCTCATCTCTGTGGGCCCAGCCAGAGATCAGACCATCGTCCTCAAGGACCCTTTTGATATGGTTTAGATCGGGATTTTATCGCTTAAATTAGAGGGCTTTAAAGGAATGAGAGACCGGGTCCTTATTGCCAATCGCGGTGAGATCGCCCTTCGCATCATGGAAGCGTGTGATAATCTGGATCTTGAATTTGTGGTGGTCTACACCCCGGGCGATGAACAGAGTCTCCACGTAAAGTTGGCCAAAAAAAGAAAGATTCCTTGTTTTTGTATCTCTAGCTATCGTGATGCCAATGACATCCTGGCTGTGGCTGATGAGGCCAAGTGCACGGCCATTCATCCGGGCTATGGTTTCTTTGCCGAGGATTTCCGGTTTGCCCGCCGGGTGGTCAAACGAAGTAATCCCTTGGTCTTCATTGGCCCGCGCTGGGAAGTGATCAGGGATTTGGGACACAAGTTAAACGTTAAGAAACTGGCCCACTCTCTGGGTATTCCGGTCATTCCCGGGACCATTTCGCCTATCTACAGTGAACTTGAGGCCGAGGTAAAGGCTGAAGAACTCTTCCTCTGGCAGGAAAAACAAAAGATTGAGGCCCCGAGGCTCCTGATCAAGGCCGCCGCTGGCGGTGGAGGAATGGGGATCGAAGAAGTCCATGATCTAGACCAAGTACGGGCGGTCTTTCGCCGGATCAGGGCCTATGCCAAGCGCCAATTTGGAGACGAAGGGGTGGTGATGGAGGTCTGTCTACGGGACTATCACCACCTTGAGGTCCAGATTCTTGGCAATCAATATGGTGAACTGGTCCATTTCGGCACCAGGAATTGTACTATTCAGAGTATTGGGCGGCAGAAGAGGATCGAGATCGCCCCGGGTTTTGATCCTTCTTATACTTCGTATCCCTTTGAGGCCGAAAAGGTCTTGGAAAAGATTATCTCTTATTCCCTAAGGCTTGCTGCTCACGTGGGTTATGACAGTGTAGGCACCTGGGAATGGTTGGTGACTCGGGAGGGCAAGGCCTATCTCATGGAGGTCAACACTCGTATCCAAGTAGAAAACGAGATCTCGGCAAGGATCAGTCGGGTCAAGGGGAAAGAACCCAACCTCATCGAGGAACAGATCAGGGCAGCCTTTGGAGAGCGCTTGGGATACAAACAACAAGACATTACCTTTGAAGGCACCAGTATCGAATTTCGTCTGATTGCCGAAGACACCAAACAGGGCTTTCGCCCCCTTTCCGGGGTGATCAATCGCTTTGAGTTTCCCAAATACGAATGGCTTCGCGTGCGCACTCATGTCCCCTCGGATGAACCCTATCGCATCCCCACAGAATTTGACCCTAATCTGGCCTTGGGTATTGTTTGGGGAAAGGATACCTTTGAGGCTGAAGAGAGAGGGCGGTTGTTCTTAAATCGAGTAGTCATCGAGGGAAAGGCCCCTAAGGGAGAA
>CAZKEG010000205.1:0-2886 GCA_964551715.1 uncultured Thermodesulfobacteriota bacterium | reverse complement strand
TCCCTTATGATGATCTCTCGCAAATCCTCTACCGCGAGCCAATTCTGGTTACGATCGCTCCGATAAACAAAACTTTCTTTTACCTTAGGAAAAGCAGCATAATGCTCATAAAGCCTTTTTTGACGAAAGAGAAACTGGGGAAGGATCACGTAGTAAGGTCCCAAATCGCGCACCGTACGTGCTTCGTCTTCGGAGATAAGGGTTTCATGCAATTTCTCTCCGGGACGAATACCGATGATCTTGAATTCACATTCCGGACAGATGGCCCGAGCAAGATCCACGATCTTCATGCTGGGGATCTTGGGAACAAAGATCTCCCCACCCACGGCATGTTCCAGAGCAAACAATACGAGATCTACCGCCTCCTCCAGTGTGATCCAAAAACGGGTCATGCGCTCATCGGTGATGGGAAAGACCTTTTCCCCTTTGCGCCACAGTTCCAGAAAATAGGGAAGCACACTGCCTCGGGAGCCTAGGACGTTTCCGTAACGCACCACAGCAAAGGTGATGTTCTTGCCGCCGGCGTAGTTCTCGGCAGCCACGATGAGCTTTTCCATGGCAAGCTTGGTGGCTCCGTAAAGATTAATAGGATTTACGGCCTTGTCTGTGGAAAGGGCGACGACCTTTTTGACACCTTTGTCAATGGCCGCTTCAACCAGGTTTTGGGTGCCCAAAATGTTGGTTTTCACCGCCTCGAAGGGATTATATTCCGCGGCTGGGACCTGCTTGAAGGCTGCGGCATGCACCACATAGTCTACATCTTCTAAAGCCCGACAAAGACGGGCCTTATCTCTAACGTCTCCGATAAAAAAGCGTAAAATATTTTTATATTCGGCAAATTGTCTTTGCATTTCATATTGTTTGTATTCATCACGAGAATAGATGATTATCTTTCGAGGCTGAAATCTCTTAAGTACTATTTCTGTAAATTTTCGACCAAACGAGCCAGTACCTCCGGTAATTAAAATTACTTTTTCATTAAGCATTTTTTTCTCTTTTTATGTATTTTATTACTCTCCTTTGTGCTTAAAATTTTCTCTGATCGGTACTGATAAATAGCAATGAACATACCAATTCCTAAAACAAGAAACCCTATCTTCTCATTCCAAAATCCAGGCCCTGAGACATACCGATCTAACCGATTGTCAAAAAATTGACGAAGCAAGTAAAAATTTTTTATCTTTAATTTTCTCTAGCCAAGATCGGGCTTTATTGGCCTTTAATCTCGGGAAAAGCGTGTTTAAAATAGCGGGATAGGATTTCACCACAGGAATAAGGTGAAGGTCTATGTTTGAGGCAGTTTCCTTAGTACCTTTCGGGGATGTGCGGCAGGATGTAATCGACGCCATCGCCGGTGGGATCTACGAAAATTTAGGGCTAGGGGTCTTCTTTGAAGAACCTCAACCCCTTCCTCCCTCTTTTTTCGACTCGGATCGGGGGCAATTTCGGGCCGACGATTTGGTGCGGCACCTCCGGGACAATGTGCCCACCTCTTCTCCCCTTAAACTTGGCATCACTGCCGCTGATCTATACGCCATGGATCTTAACTTTGTCTTTGGAATCTCTATTTTGAAGCAGGCTACCTCCATCCTCTCTTATCGCCGGCTGGACAATAGCTTTTATCACCTCACGCCTAATGATCGCGTCCTTTATGAACGGGTGGTCAAGGAATCCCTTCATGAACTGGGGCATGCCCTGGGGCTTGATCACTGTGAAAGCCCTTGCATCATGCACTATTCCAATAGCGTGATGGAAGTCGATGTCAAACCGGCTCGTTTCTGCCCGTCTTGCCTGAGGAGGATAAACTTACTCCTCGGACGAACCTAGATAGATCAAAAATTCCCTGTTCCCTGCCGGCCCAAGGAGGGGGCTTTCGGTAAGCCCAAGGGCCGTAAGATTTAAATCTTCGGCAAAATTTTTGATCTTTTCTATAACCCGTTGATGCAAAGCTGGATCACGCACCACCCCGCCTTTGCCCACTTCCCGAGGGCCGACTTCAAATTGGGGTTTAATCAGGGCAACGATTCGACCTCCTGGTTTAAGTAGGCCTTTTGCCGCTGGGATTATCTTAGTAAGCGAGATAAAGGAAACATCGATGGTCACCAGATCTACAGCTTCGGGGAGGTCTTCTGGTTTGAGGTAGCGTGCATTAACCCCTTCCATGACCACCACACGTGGGTCTTGACGCAAACGCCAATGTAATTGCCCGTGCCCCACATCAATGGCGTAGACCTTGGCGGCACCATGTTGCAAGAGGCAGTCGGTAAAACCACCGGTCGAGGCCCCGATATCTGCACAGACAAGCCCTGCCACCGAGATATGAAACTCTTCAAGGGCATGTTCAAGCTTAAGCCCTCCGCGGGAGACATAAGGACAGGTTTCTCCCTTTATTTCTATTTGGGCCTCAAGGGGGACTCGGGTGCCGGCCTTGTCTACACGTTGGTCGTTCACGTAGACCAGACCAGCCATAATTAAGGCCTGGGCCTTTTCCCGGCTTTCCACAAGCCCACGTTTAACCAGTAATTTGTCCAATCGCTCCTTAAACCCCTTTTTCATAAAAATCTTTTAGTTTGACTGGCCTTATTGGACTACTAAGTAAAATAAGACTACTCCGATGCCAAAGGCCAGATAACCTAGGAGGGTAAATTCTAACAGAAATTTGGGAGACGATTCACGAAGGGTGGGGTCTATAACAAAGAGACGATAGGCAATAAGGTTGGCCAAAGAGCCGATCAGGTTCCCGAAACCGCCGACACTTACCCCCCAGAGTAAGGCCTTCCAATGCGTGGTAAATTTGGCCAGGAGAAGAGCGGCGGGGACATTGCTGATTATTTGACTAAGTCCGGCTGAGAGGAAAAATACGTGTTCGGGGTGTTTGAGAGAGGA
>CAZKEG010000204.1:0-2892 GCA_964551715.1 uncultured Thermodesulfobacteriota bacterium | reverse complement strand
CTTCTTTGACTCGCCAGGCAGTCTCGTATCGGGCCTTCCAGTCCTGTTTGGTACAGATTTGGGGGTAAAAAGAGGCGGCGGTCTCGAGATTGTGGTGATAGCGAGAAAGCCCAGCCTCCTTTAGGGCCTTAAGGGCGTCTTCCTTTAGCTGTCCCAAAGAGGCACAGAGTTCGACCTGGGGATAAAGATTTTTTGCTTTTTCGATCACTTTGATCAGGAGTTTTAGTTCTTTTTGAGAAGGGCTGATCCCACTGGTCACAAAGCTAAAACGGTCGATGCCTGATTGGGCGGCCAAGGCCACCTTGGTCAAGAGCTCTTCTTCAGAAAGGAGGGGATAGATCTTTACTTTGGTCGTCCAGGCCGTTGATTGGGCACAGAACTTACAATCCGAAGGGCAAAGGCCGCTTTTGGCGTTAACGATGGCACAGGTCTCCACCCAAAGGCCGAAATCTCTTTCACGGATCCTTCTGGCCTCTTCCAGCCAAGGCCAAAGTTCAACCTTGCCTTCCAGGATATCTAAACACTCAGTGAGAGAGGGCATCAGGACTTGGTGTTTTCGTTTTCTTCAGTTTCTTCACGTGGATGGGGGGGTTCTTTTTCAAATATTTCCCAGAGAGGAATTTCGAGGTCAATGGTCTCGAGTTTGAGGATTTCGTCCCAATTTATGATCTCAGGTGCTCCGTATTTTCCTTCGTGCAGACGATAGATTTCGGCGTATTCGCGTTCGGGATAAACAATTACGTATTCCTTAACCCCAAAGCGTTCGTAAAGTTTGAATTTTTCGCGCCGGTCTTTGACTTCTGTGTTTGGAGAGACAACCTCGATGATTAGATCAGGGGCACCAGAGATGTTATTTTCGGTGATCTTTGAGGGATCACAGACAATAAAGAGATCTGGTTGAACGACGTTTTTTTCGTCAAGGACCACATCTGTAGGAGCAATGAAAGGAGCGCAACCCCTAAGTTTTTCTTTTTGGCGGTCGATGGCAGCCGCCAAGTTCCAGACAATCTTTTGGTGAATAGGCTTGGGGGCAGGGCTCATGGCGTAGGCCCGGCCTCCAATGATCTCCCAGCGTTCTTCATCCGGCCAGGAAAGGTAGTCTTGATAGGTAAAACCCTCCTCCTTTTGAACCGGAAGGGTCATAAAGACTCCTTTTAGGAACCGTTGTTTTTGAAGGTTCTAGAAACTTATTCCTTTAATTGTAACCAAAATAAGTCCTTTTTGAAAATCTGTCGTTCCGGTGGTTAAGTAGCCTAAAGAAGTCTTCCGGAGGAGGTATATGTCAGAAAAACGTTGGAATAAAGAGAAGATTTTAAAGATCGATCGAGAGCATATTTGGCACCCCTTCACCCAGATGAAGGACTACGAGACCCGCGATCCCCTGATTATCGTTGAAGGAAAAGGCCCTCGATTAAAGACCATTGATGGCGAGTGGCTTTACGATACCATCTCTTCCTGGTGGACCAATATCCATGGGCATGGCCATCCAGCCCTTATGCAAGCCATCGCCGAACAAACTAAGCGCCTTGATCACGTAATCTTTGCCGGCTTTACCCATCCGTATGCCGTTGAGGTAGTAGAACGCTTACGCAAGTTTCTTCCGAAGGAACTCAAACGATTCTTTTTTTCTGATGATGGCTCTACAGCCGTTGAAGTGGCTCTTAAGATGGCTTTTCAGTATTGGCAGAATCGGGGGAGAAAGGAGAAGACGCGCTTCGTTTGTCTGGAACACGCCTACCACGGCGATACTTTAGGGGCAGTAAGTGTTGGAGGAGTGGATCTTTTTCATCAGCTTTACAAGCCCCTTACCTTCAAGACCTTTCGAGTCAAAGCACCATATTGTTATCGCTGCCCTGAAAATCCTTCCCAAGGGTTTACCCTTGAGGCCAAGCTCCCCCCTTGTCCTCTTTCTTGTTTGGAAGACCTTCGCAAGCTCCTTGAGGAACGCGCTTTGGAGATATGTGCCATAATCGTTGAACCGCGGCTTTTGGCCGCCGGCGGGATGATCGTCTATCCCAGGGAATACCTCCAAGGCTTAGTTGAATTGGCCCGGAGTCATGAGGTGTTGGTTATCCTTGATGAGGTGGCTACCGGTTTCGGGCGCACGGGGACTATGTTTGCTATGGAGCAGGCCAGGGTTGTACCGGATATCGTCTGCCTAGCCAAAGGACTTACCGGCGGTTGTTTGCCCATGGCCCTTACCGTGGCTAGGGAAGAGATCTATCAGGCCTTTTACGCTGATTATCTGGAAGGTAAGACCTTCTTTCACGGCCATTCCTTTACCGCTAACCCCATCGCCTGTGCGGTGGCTATAGCCAGCCTCAAACTCTTTGAGACCGAAGATCCCTTGACCCAGGGGCAAAAAGTCCGAGATCATTTTCACCACCTTTTGGTGGAGCTCTTTGCCGACGAGCCCTATGTGGGGGACATCAGATATATCGGCTACGTAGGGGTCATTGAACTTGTAGCTAGTAAGGCCCAAAAGGAGCCTTTTCCTCCGGAGAAACGGGTCGGCTTCCAGATATACCTTACCTCGCTTAAAAAAGGCCTTATCTTAAGACCTTTAGGCGACGTAATCTATTGGTTCTTACCCTTCTGTGTGACCGAAGAGGACGTAAGCGAGATCTTGACCCGCAGCCGAGAGACCATCAGAGAGGTCATGGCTCATATTAATTAAACAATCTGGGCCATTTCTTCGATAGCCCTGGCGTAAGCCGAGGCCAGCCCATCGAGGTCTTCTTGGGCCCTGGCGAGATCTCGGTCGTTGTCAATGAAAAAGGGCTCAGCAATGACACAAGGGGCCTTGGTGTAACGCAAGAGATAGCCCCCACGGTCTTCAGCCGTGCAAGGTTTAAGCCCTCGGTTGGGCAGACCTAAATAGTTGACCAAATG
>CAZKEG010000203.1:0-2895 GCA_964551715.1 uncultured Thermodesulfobacteriota bacterium | reverse complement strand
AAAGACGCCGAGAACTCCACGAATTGACCATAGCGGCGATCAGCCGAGAGATGAAGAACGTCCTTGCCGAATATCCAGAAGAAGGTCTCTAGTACCTTGCCCTCTGCGGCAACACCACCATGGAGCATTTTTTCTTGGATCTCGAGACCTATTATCTCTATCGCGAGCCGTATATCCCGGCGGCAAGCTGGGTGGATACGCTCAAGGCGGGCACTCTCGGTCTTCCAGTCCATGAAGAGGCCTTGCTTTTCGTCTTTCCCAATGCCGGAAGCTATTTCGGCGGCGATCTCTTGGCCGGCATCCTGGCTTCTGGTCTTCATCGACAAGAAGAGATTTCTATTCTCATTGATGTGGGGACCAACGCCGAGGTGGTCCTTGGTAACAAAGACTTTCTCTTGGCCTGTGCCGGAGCGGCGGGGCCGGCGCTTGAAGGCGGTATCCTTTCCTGTGGCATGCAGGCTGCTCCAGGGGCCATTGAGCGGGTACGTATTGATCCCGAGACCTTAGAGGTGCGCTATCAGACCATCGGAGGAGAAAAGCCGCAAGGAATTTGCGGTTCAGGGGTGATCGATCTCCTCGCCCAGATGTTCTTGGCTGGGCTTATCGATCAAAGGGGCAAATTCGTCCTGGCAAAACTCCCTGAGCGCTTTCGAAAAATAGACGGCGAGTCTGCTTTTGTCCTGGCCTTTGAGGAAGAGACCGCCCATGGTGAGCCAATCTACGTCACCGAAGGGGAGATGAAGAGTGTCATTCGTTCCAAAGGAGCCATGTACACCATCCTTACTGTGCTTTGTGGCAGCGTGGGCCTAACCTTAGATCAGATCAGTCGTTTTTATATCGCTGGAAGTTTTGGCAATTATATCGATCCAGAGATGGCGGTGACCATCGGAATGTTGCCGGATGTGCCCCGGGAGCGCTTCATCCCCCTAGGGAATGCGGCTGGGAAGGGTACGGTGGCCCTTTTGCGAAATAGAGAGGCCTTTCAGGAACTTCGAGACATTTTGGCCAATCTTACTTACTTAGAAATGAATGTTCGCGGTGAATTTATGAATCTCCTTACCGGAGCTTTATTTTTGCCTCATACGGATTTAAGTCTCTTCCCTTCGGTCAAACAGAAACTCGGTCTTGATTAAGAAGGTCACTTGACTTCCCCTTGACCTGCTCTAGCTTTAAACAGACCTCTCCAAACCGAGTCAATTTCGTCTCAAAGCCTTAGATTAGGAGAAATCATGGCCAAACCCTTTAAGATAGCCATTGTGGGTCGACCCAATGTAGGAAAGTCGACCCTTTTCAATACCCTTTCTGGCACCAGGAAGGCCTTGGTCGAACGGTCGGCTGGTGTCACGCGGGATCGGCAGTACGCCAAGGCAGAGATCGCCGATCGCGTAGTTACTCTCATTGATACCGGAGGGCTTTTACCTGGGGTAGAGGATTTTTTTGTTCAGGCCATCTTCGACCAGGCCAAGGCTGCTATCTCAGAAGCAGATTTAGTCCTCTTTGTGGTTGATAGCCACGCTGGACTTACTCCGGTAGATGAAGAGTTGGCCACCTTACTTCGTCGCGAAGAAAAGCCCATCATCCTGGTGGTCAATAAAATTGACAGCAAGCGCTATGAGGCCGCTTTACCAGAATTCTATGCCTTGGGTTTTGATCGGGTAGTAGGTATTTCGGCCAAGCATAAACGCCATCTGGAAGAGCTTGAGAAGCTCATCTCCGAATTTTTACCGGAAGAGACCGCCGAAGAAGAGTCCCTTGAGAGAGAACCCATCAAGGTGGCCATCTTGGGTCGGCCTAATGTGGGCAAGAGTTCTTTAGTCAACAAGCTCCTGGGGGAAGAACGCATGATTGTTTCTGATATCCCTGGGACAACGCGGGACAGTGTGGATACTCTGCTTGAACTTCCGGACGGGCGCCGTTATTTGCTCATTGACACCGCTGGGATCAGGCGGCGACCTCGGATTAAACAGCGGGTGGAAAAATTTAGCGTGAGCAAGGCCCTTGAGGCCTTACGGGCCTGTGAGGTGGCCGTGGTCTTGATCACCGCTGAGGAAGGGATCACGGATCAGGACCAAAAGATTCTCTCCCAGGTGGAAAAGAATTACAAGGGCTGTCTCATTGTTATTAATAAGTGGGACCTCTTGGACGGGAAACGCGAAGAGGCCAATATTCTACTTCAACAGGTGCGTTATGGAGCGAGATTTATACCTTGGGCCCCGATCATCACCATTTCGGCCTTGACTGGCCGGCGGGTAAAAGAAATTCTCCCTTTGGTGGATGAGATTTATGAACAGTATTCTAGGCGGGTGCCTACTTGGATCGTGAACAGGGCCTTAGAGCAAGCCACTAAGGATCATACGATTTATGCCTCCACCGGAAAGAGGATCAAGTTTTATTATGCTACCCAGGTTGATATTCGTCCCCCGACCATCGTGATCTTTACCAATTATCCCGATGAAATATCAAAGAGCTTTGAGCGCTATTTGCGCAACCGCTTGCGGGAGGCCTTGGGCTTTGAAAAGAGCCCGGTAAAACTTATATTTCGGGAGAAGAGATGAAGTGGAATCTTGGTACGGTTTTAAAAAAGCAAAACGAACGTAAGACAAGAGCCCGAAGGCAATATTTGATTTCAGCCTTAAAACAGGCATATAAGGATGGTGTGTTTGCTGGAAATGAAGATCAAGTTTTTGTGTTTGGATCATTGGTCCAAGGGGGTTTTCATTTTCGTTCGGATATTGATTTAGCCGTTGAGGGGGAAGAGGCCTTTCTTATTGCCGGAAAATTATACAGATATTTTGAATCTGAGGACGACTTCGATATCATCCCACTTGATCCAGATACCCCTTCTAGTCTCAAGGAAGCTGTTTACAAATATGGGAAAAATATTAAAACTTTTTT
>CAZKEG010000202.1:0-2904 GCA_964551715.1 uncultured Thermodesulfobacteriota bacterium | reverse complement strand
CCTCCGAGAAAGTGAGATCAAGTTTCGCACCCGTACCGAATCAGCCGCCGTAGGGATCTTCCTCTATCGCGAAAAGTTCATCTACGTCAATCCAGCTATGGAACGCATCACCGGTTATTCCCTTGAAGAGCTATGCGAACTCTATCTTTGGGATGTAGTCCACGAAGATCACAAAGAATTGGTCAAGCAGAGGATCAAGGATCGCCTGGCCGGCAAAAATCCCCCAGCCCATTATGAAATAAAGATCGTGACCAAGTCAGGGGAGGAAAGGTGGCTTGAGGTCACTGCAGCGGTCTTTAAAATGCGGGGCCAGACCGTTGGAGTAGGAACAGCGGTTGATATCACCAAGAAGAAAGAGCTCTATCATTCCCTTCAAGAAATTATCGCTAAATATGAGGCCATTCTAGAGGCCTTTGATGGTTACGTTTGCGTTGTCTCTTCGGATTATCGTGTCCAATTTATGAACAAAAACTTGATCAGACGTCTTGGGCGGGAGGCCATTGGTGAAATCTGTTATCAATTGTTTCACGATCTTTCAGAACCCTGTCCTTGGTGTAAAAAGGATCAGGTCTTTGCCGGAAAACCAGCCCATCTAGAGATCCAGTGCCCACGGGATGGTCGCTGGTATCAGGTAGTCAGTACACCGCTTAAGCTCCCTTCAGGCGAGATCCAATCCCTGACCATGGTGGTCGATATCACCGATCGAAAAAAGGCCGAAGAAGAGGCCCTGCATGCCTCCAAACTCGAGGCCTTAGGGCTGCTTGCCGGGGGCATTGCCCATGACTTTAACAATTTTTTGACTGCCATTTTGGGCAACATCTCCCTGGCCAGATTAAAAATCGAGGGGCATCCCGAGCTAGAACGCCTCTTGTCTGTGGCTGAAGAGGCCTGTCTCAAGGCCAAAGGGCTTACTTATCAACTGTTGACCTTTGCCAAAGGCGGCACCCCGATCAAAAAACCCGCCTCTGTAGGTGACTTGGTACGTGAGACCGTGAGCTTTTGTCTACGGGGCTCCAATATCAGATGGGCCATCCATATAGATCCAAACCTTTGGTTGGTGGATCTGGATACCACCCAATTTAGTCAAGTGATCACCAATCTGGTCATCAACGCCAAACAGGCCATGCCCGATGGGGGACAATTACAAGTTTCGGTCCGTAATCTAAAGATAGAAGCTGAAAACCCCCTTTTGATCCCGCCGGGGAGATACGTAGAGATCGTCGTCTCTGATACCGGCATAGGTATTCCCAAGGAGTATCTTTCTAAGATCTATGATCCCTACTTCACCACCAAAAAAGAAGGGACCGGGCTGGGGCTTGCCGTTTCCTATTCCATTATCAAGAAACACGGCGGCCATATCCGGGTCAAATCACAAGAAGGGAAAGGGACCACTTTTTATATCTACCTCCCGGCCTTAGAGGAAAAAGGAGCTAGCGGTAAACGGGCACAGGGCAAAGTGGTTACCGGTCGGGGGCGGATCTTGGTCATGGATGATGAAAAGATAATTCGTTCGACTTTTAGGGAATCTTTGGAATTTTTAGGCTACGAAGTAGTCACCGTGGCCCATGGAGAGGCAGCGGTCCAAGAGGTGGCCAAATCGATAATGAGGAAACAGCCCTTTGACCTGGTCATCTTGGACCTTACCACCCCTGGAGGACCCGGTGGGAAAGAGGTCCTCCGGGAGATTCGGCAACTTGACCCGGAGATCAAGGCCATCGTCGCCAGTGGCTACGCAGACGACCCCGCCTTTGAAGATTATCGCCTCTTTGGCTTTCAAGCTGCCATCAAAAAACCTTTCACTATTCAAGAACTTTCTGCGGTCCTCCAAAAGGTCTTGAAACATGGACCGCCTGAGAAGGTCTCCTGGAGATGAAATCCCTGACTGAGATCTTCATGCTCGCTCTTCCTGACCAAGTAATCTCTCCAGAGGTTAGGGAGGCGTTCAAGGCCTTAAAAATTAAAAATTTTATCTTTTTCAAACGACACATTCTCTCCCGTGAGCAGTTTCTAGATCTCATTTCTCAGCTCAAAGAAATCAGTGGAGGAGGACTTAGGGCCGTGGATCAAGAAGGCGGCCCGGTGGTTCGTCTCGCACCGCCCTTGGCCCCGGCCTTAAAGGCCCCTCTTGAACTGGCCCGAGAACCCTCCCCAGAAGAGGCCGTGGCCCGGGAGGCCAAGACCTGTCTCCAGATCTTGCAGACCTTCGGCCTAAACTTTAATTTGGCCCCGGTCTTGGATCTAGCGGATGAGACTGCCCCCCCTTATCTACGGGCCCGGACCTTTGGCAAAGATCCGGTGCTGGTGGCTCGTCTAGGCCGTGTCTATATAGAAATTTTCTGTACAGCAGGGGTCCTTTGCTGTGCCAAACATTTTCCAGGTCTTGGGGGGGTGGAGGTAGATCCCCATCAGGAACTCCCCAAAGTGGCCCGATTACAGGAAAAGGCCCTATATCCCTTTGCGGAGGCGGTTCGGGCCAAGGTCCCGGCGGTCATGACCACCCATCTCCTGATAGAGGACCTCTCCCCTCAGCCAGCGACCTTTGCCCCGGAAGTCATCAAGCTCTTACGACACAGATTGGGCTTTGAGGGCCTGATACTCACCGACGACCTGAATATGGGAGCCATTGCCAAGAGATGGCCCCTGCCCGAGGCCATGATAAAGGCCCTCCTGGCTGGCCATGATCTCCTCCTCATCTGTCAGGACTTTTGGCGAGCCATAGAAGGCATAGAAGAGTTCTTAAAAGAAGCAGCCAAAAGCCGAAGCCTTAGGGATCGAGCCAAAGAGGCGGCTTGGCGGGTTAAGGAGCTTCGATCGTCTTCCGGTGTTGCCTAGCCCAGGGTTAAATGTTAAAGCCTTTGAGCCGGGAAGGCAGGGATAGGAGGAAAGGATGCTTGATTTTATACG
>CAZKEG010000201.1:0-2905 GCA_964551715.1 uncultured Thermodesulfobacteriota bacterium | reverse complement strand
CGCCCCTAGGATGACTATGATCGAGAGGATGACTTCAGGAACAATCCACGGTTGCTCCCTAAGGCCGTTTATGATCCCGAAAAAAAGCCCACTATAGACCAAGACCAGGAAGGGGAGGGGAGTTTCCTCGATAATGGCCGAAAGGGAAAAGGCCAGTCCTACATAGGTAAAAATGATGGCAATATGGATGCTCTTTAACCTAAGCAAGGGCCAAGGCCTCGAGCAATTTTCGCCGATGGCTTGGACCGTAATCCGGCCTGATTATTCGGCCAGAGACGAGAAGACCTAAGGCCGTTCCCTTTTTTTCAGCCTCAATTACAAGGTAACAGGCCTTTGCCAGGAGTATTTCTCGATCCCCAGAAGAATGATCCAGATCAAGGAGATAACCTTGAGAAGAAGGCTCAAAATTCCGCACGATGGGCTCCTTCGAGCGTGCTGTGGCCTTCCAATCGATACGTGAAAGGGGTTCTCTTTCAGTATATGGCGAAAGCTCCCCCAGCTCTTCTCCCGGAAGCTCACTTTTTGCCGCCGAAGGACTGAGATCTACGTATAAAGGAGCCAGGTTAAATTCAGAAAGGGTACCAAACAAAGGATAGGGATAGACCAAGACCTCGGACGAAACGAGCTTTACCGAGGCCTCAAAAAGCCCCAGGGGAAAGGCCGAGACCAAACTGGCCTTGATCTTGGTCCTTCCTCGTTTAGGGAAACGAAGGGGCAAAAGATAACTCTTTTCTCCTCGAAGGGTAGGTATCTTTAAAGAACCAAAAGGGGTCTTGACCCAAAGGGCAAAGGAAAGAAGGGGAGACTCGATAAGGAGTTTAAATTTAGCCGGTTGTTTGGCAAAGATTTCCCCCGGTGGTTCTAGGGAGCCCCTGAGTCCTAAGAGGTTCAGCCAGGCGGCCAAGGCGCTGAGGAGCAAGGTGGCCATCAGAAAACAGGCCACCAGGGTGAGGTAGATATTCCCCGAGATGGCCGCCACCATTCCCACCAAGCTAGTAAAGATAAAAAACAGGGCCCCGGTATTAGTGATCCTCAAGTGCGGGCCTCTGAAGACCTTTGACCCTCCATCACACCGGGACGGGAACATCTTCCAGAAAAAGCCTGAGGCATTGTTCATGTTCTTTGGAGCCTATTTCCTCGGTGTTTAATAATCGATAATAAGCCACCGGGACAAAGACCTTTTTTACATCGTCAGGTACAACAAAAGTCCGGCCCTCCAAATAGGCCACGGCCTGGGCCGAACGCTTGAGGGCCAAAAGCCCTCGGGTAGAAAAACCGAAACGAAAACTCCGTTCCATACGCGAGGCCTGGGCGATATCCAGTAGATATTCAAAGATCTTTGGGGCCACATGAACCTTTTTGACCTCTTCCTGAATATTTAGGACCTGCTCTCGAGTGACGACTTCATCTAGCTCTTTGGCGGTTTCGTAATAGCCGTCATGGGCCAAGATTAAGGCCTCTTCTTCCCGGGCCGGATAACCAAGTTCAAGCCTCATTAAAAAGCGATCCAGTTGAGACTCTGGCAAGGGATAAGTCCCGTAGAGATCAAGCGGATTTTGGGTGGCAAGGACAAAAAAGGGCCGAGGGAGATCAAAGGTCTGCCCTCCAACCGAGACCCGCCCTTCGCCCATGGCCTCAAGAAGGGCACTCTGTGTCCTGGGACTGGCCCGGTTGATCTCATCGGCCAAAAAGAGATTGGTAAAGATAGGCCCTGGACGAAAGCGAAAGGAGCCTTGAGAAGGGACATAGACCTCGGTCCCCAAGATATCGGCAGGCAAGAGGTCATTGGTAAATTGCACCCGAACGAACTGACAACCGATAACCCGGGCCATGGCCACGGCCAAGGTGGTCTTGCCTGTGCCCGGTAGGTCCTCGAGCAGGAGATGTCCTCGGGCCAAAAGGGCGGCAAAACAGAGTTTGACCACCTCTTCTTTGCCTTTAATGACCTGATTTACCGCCGATAGGGCGGTTTTTAACAGCCCTTGGGACATATTAGACCCTATCTCTCTTGGTTGAGATCGGTTAGGGCACAGAGGGGCTTAAAGTAGCCTTTAACGGAAGGGATAGAGCTCTGTCCCGGGTAAAGGGGCCTGAGGCTCGGTAAGGAGGAATTGGCCCTCCTTGATCCAGGTCTTTAAGGTCTCGGCGATTTCTTTGGCCCTCACATAGCTTGAAAGCGGCACGGTGGGAATTTCTTTGTCAAGTATCCTGATCTTTCCGCTCTTAAGCTCGGCGTAACTCACCGTCCCGTAGGAGCGCTTGATCCCGGTGGGATAGTCGTGGCCATAGTCTACTACTTGGGTGAAGAGATCTTCATCAGAAAGGCCGGTAAAGGCAGCTATCTCTTCGTTTAAGATGGGAATGGGCACCCCCAGGCCCACGGCCAGAGAACAGCCATAACCCAAAATGCTCACCCCGACCAGCCAGCGGGGGCTCATCTGCTTCAGATCTCCTAAGACCATTAAGGTTGCTCCAGGAGTTAAAGGCGCGCCTTTTTTTGTGCGTTTGATCTTGAAGTTACACTGGGTTCCGGCCCAGACCACATAGCCCACCCCGCCACCGAGGAAGATGCGTGTGCCTACCCCTATGGTACGTAAATAAGGGTCTTTGAGCAACGGCGATAATTGCCCGGAGGTGGCGTAATTGGCATTGGCTGCATAAGGACGTAAGACCCCCATGTAAGTATAGATGGTCTTGTCCGAGAGGTTTATGGCGCAATTGTAGTTTTGATAGGCGTTTCGTGGGTTACAGAGCACGGCATAAGGGAGATCTTTGAGGGTAATCTCCTTTTCCAGATATTTACGGGGGTAGCAATGGGTTCCGTAAGAAGTAGCCTTGAGATAGATAGTCTTTCCAGCCACTAGATCTTGAATGACGTGTCCGCCGCCGTAGCGAAACTCACCGG
>CAZKEG010000200.1:0-2968 GCA_964551715.1 uncultured Thermodesulfobacteriota bacterium | reverse complement strand
ATCGCCTGCTTTGGTCACCTGGGTGACGGTAACATTCACGTCAATTTATTGTTTGACGCCGCTGATCCTTCCCAGAGAGAAAAGGCCCTTTCCTGCCGCGAAAAGATCCTGAACGAAGTCTTACGTCTTTCCGGGACCATCTCTGGAGAACATGGTCTCGGTTTTAGTAAGAGAGGCTATTTCCCTCGAGAAATTCCACCTGTGGCCCAGAATCTAATGTATCAATTGAAAAAAATCTTTGATCCTGCCGGAATCCTTAATCCAGGAAAGATCTTTCCTCCTCATTAAAGTTTTCGGGGCAAGATTCGACTAAGAATCGAGAGAACTCCAAGCCAAAGGAGACTCTATGAGCACGTCCACCGTAGTCAATGCCTTGCACGAAGCCGTTAAAGAGGTCTTGATGACCTTTACCGGGCAGGTGCCAGAGCCGCAGAAGTCTTTCATTCGTGAAGAACCAGAGGCCTTGGGTGAAGTCTCGGCGGTGGTTGGTCTTACAGGAAAGGGTTTTACCGGTAGTTTCGTGGTCAGCTTTAAAAGCGATTGTATCTTCAAAGTGGTGGCCAGTCTCTTTGGGCAAACCCCGGATAAAATAAACGAGGAGGTAAGAGACGCCGCCGGAGAGATGGCCAATATGATTTGCGGGGCCTTTCGGCGGCGTTTTGAAAAAGAAGGTATCTCTCTTCAGGCTTCAACACCGGTCATCATCACCGGGAAAGATCACACCTTAAAGATCATGTGCCATAGCAAACGTCTGGTCATCCCTTATGCCGTTAACGGTTCGCAGCTTTTTATCGAGTTTTGTCTAGATAAAAAATAAAAATTGGCTATTTACTTAACAAATTTGTAAATTTTTAGCTTAAATTAGACTATTCGGGGTGATTATTGGCTTGGTGGCCGGGGTGATTTGCTACTTGACTGTCTTGCTGAAGACCAAGCTCGGATACGACAAGGCCCTGGATGTGGTCGGTGTCCAGGGGGCGGCGATTTCTTCGGGGCCTTGGCCACTGGTATTTTTTGTTCCACCGCAGCCAATCCCGGCAGAGCGCAGGGGCTCATCCTAACCATGAGGGACGGGTTTGCCCGGCCCTTCAAAAAGAAGAGGTAATCTGATGATAGATGATCTCCGCCAGGTCATGGGCTACCTGTCGCAAGGCCTCTTCCCTCCCTGGGTCAAGACTCCCTCCTGAGGTAGCCGTACTCACCGGGTAGTCTTCAAACCTTGAGATATTATCGTTTCGCCAGATCACCCGCCCAGTAGCCCTCTCGATCAAGGTGGCCTTGGCCCTGACTGTCACCCGGCGTTCCAAGGTCTTGGTGTAGACGTCGTAGGAAAGACCGCCAACGGCAATAGAGATGACCTTTCCTTGGAGCACGAGATCGGCCTTATCTTTTTCTTCCAATCGTAGTGAACCAGCCAAGGCAAATCTCTCCCTCAAGGCCTCGGCCATAATCTCTCCAAAACGGATATCAGCCGTGGGGTTTTCCCAGACCGAAATGTAAATAGAATGCCAGCGGGGATTAAAATTTTCAGGTCGTCCTTCAAGGTGGTAACCGCAGGCCGAAAGGAGGAAAAACACTCCAGCGATCCACGTATATTTGAAGAATCTCAAACCCATTTAATGTTTTTTGGCTTCCTTGGCCTCAAAGTGCGAAATGATCACCTCAGGGGGTTCACTCCTCAGGGGCTGATCCCCGTCGAGATTAAAGAGTCGACGGGTAAAATCCACCACTTGTTGGCCTTCTCGATGATAGCGATTCTTAAGGAACATAACCGGATCATGTAGTAGCTTATTCACCAGGGATTTGGTCAAGACCTCGATGGCCTCCACTTCTTCTGGACCAAGGCGATCGCGCAAATGAGTCAAGGTCTTTTCTACTTCTCGTTTACGAATGGCCTCAGCCTTCTGGCGCAAGGCCACGATGGTTGGATAGACCTCAAGCTGGGCCATCCAGGCCTCGAATTTTAAGGCCTCTTCCTCGATGATTCTTTCTGCACGTATGGCCTCTTTGCGCCGAAAGGCAAGGTTTTCCTCCACCACCGCCTTGAGATCATCGATATCATAGAGATAGACGTTTTCTATCTTGTTTACCTCTGGGTCGATGTCTCTCGGCACGGCAATATCGATGAAAAAGATCGGGCGCATCTTTCTTGGACGCATGAGACGTTTTACCTGCTCGGCGGTGAGGATGTAATGAGGGGCCCCGGTAGAACTGATCACGATGTCTGTTTTTAAGAGATAGTCTTCCAGTTCTTCAAGAGAGATGGCCTCACCTTGGAATTGTTTGGCCAATTCCACGGCCCGGGCCAGGGTACGATTGGCGACGATCAGCTTTTTGACCCCATGAGTCAAAAGGTGCTGAGCAGCCAATTCGGCCATCTCACCAGCGCCGATAAGCATGGCCTGTTTATCCGATAGGTCTCCAAAGATCTTTTTGGCCAACTCCACCGCGGCATAACTCACCGAAACGGCATGGCTGCCGATGCCTGTTTCCGAACGAATGCGTTTGGCCACAGAAAAGGTCTTATGTAGCAAACGATTCAGGATGACACCTGTGGCCCGACGTTCGGCGGCCTGGCGATAGGCCTCTTTCAATTGGCCGAGGATTTGAGGTTCCCCAAGGACCATGGAATCAAGCCCGGCGGCCACCCGAAAGACGTGGGTGATGGCCTCGCGGTCACGAAAATAATAGAGATGTGGTTCAAAGGTGGAGGGAGAAAGATTATTGGCCCGCCCCCATACCTCGACACATTCTCTGATGGCGGCTTCTGGTTCTCTGGAGACAAAGAGTATTTCGACACGATTACAGGTGGAGAGAAAAAGGACCTCCCGGACTAAGGGACAGGAGAGAAAGAGGTTTAGAGGATCTATCTCTTTTCCGGCAAAAGAGAGCTTTTCCCGGACTTCTACTGGGGCTGTCCGGTGATTGAGACCAATCAAGACGATATGGTCCTTAGCCGTGCCATTCG
>CAZKEG010000199.1:0-2975 GCA_964551715.1 uncultured Thermodesulfobacteriota bacterium | reverse complement strand
ATTCCAACCGATGAGGAAAACCGATAAAGCTTTGGATGGCCCTGCTTACTCCTTCTGGCGTAGCCCCGGCCAAACGAGCCGCCAAGGTTGCAGCCATAAAATTGAGTCGATTATGTTCCCCAAGGAGTTTGAACCCAGCAAAGGTGTATCTTTCCGGTTCCTCGGCCAACCTGAGTTCAAAGGCCCCTTCTTTTAAGATTGCTTGAGCTCCTTTGCCTTTGCCAAAGAAGTAAACTTTGGCCCGAATCTCTTTTAAGGCCTCTTTGAGATTTGGCAGATCCTCCGGCAGGATGGCAGCTTGATGCGGCCCCTGGGCGGTGAAAAGCCGCCACTTGGCCCGGATGTAATCTTCAAAGCTCAGGTAACGTTCCAGGTGATCTGGAGTAATATTCAGGAGAAGGGCCACATCCGGAGCAAAGGTAATCGCAGTCTCCAATTGAAAACTGGAGACTTCAAGGACCACCATCTCTGCCTTCTGACCAGAGAGGACAAATTCCGAAAGCGGGGTCCCGAAGTTCCCCCCAACAAAGACTCGATAACCGGAAAGCCTTAAGATATCGGTGACCATGGCCGTGGTGGTGGTCTTACCGTTGGTCCCAGTGATGGCCACCACCTTCTTGCCTTTCAGGTACTGATAGGCCAACTCCAGCTCTCCGATCACCGGGATGCCGGAAAGCACCGCCGAGGCATAGACCTCAAGCGGCACTCCAGGGCTTACCACCACCAAGTCCGCCGAGGTCAAGGTCTCTGGCCTGTGGCCACCGGTCTCAAAGATGACTCCTTGCTCCTCGAAAGAGGAAAGAAGCCCTTGGGGAAGGTCTTTTCGGGGGCGAGCCTCGGAGACCACCACCCGGGCCCCCTCACGCAGAAGCAACTTGGTCGCCGCCTGTCCAGAACGACCGAAACCGACTACCACTACCTTTTGATCTCTCCTCTCTAACCTCATCGCCTATCTCAATTTTAAAGTACTCAGCGCCACCAAACCCAAGAGGGAAGAGATGATCCAGAAACGGACGATTATCTTGGGCTCTGGCCAACCCTTTTTTTCAAAATGATGGTGAAGCGGCGCCATCAAGAAGATGCGCTTGCCACCAGTCATTTTAAAATACCCTACTTGGAGCATTACGGAGAGGGCCTCCACCACAAAAATCCCCCCGGCCAACACCAACAGGAGTTCTTGCTTGGCCACCACCGCCACCATTCCCAAGGCCGCTCCAAGCGAAAGCGAACCTACATCACCCATGAAGATCTCTGCCGGATAGGCGTTATACCAAAGGAAGCCGAGCCCGGCCCCGACCAAGGCCCCGCAAAAGATGGCCAACTCCCCGGCTCCAGGAACATAAGGGATTTGGAGATAGGCTGCCAGTCGGGCGTGGCCAGCCAGATAGACAAAGAGCATATAAACCATGGCCACGATGATAAAAGGCCCAATGGCCAGGCCATCGAGGCCATCGGTGAGGTTCACCGCATTTGAAGAACCTACGACCACGATCATGGCAAAGGGTAGATAGAGAAAACCTAAATCCGGGCAAAAGGTCTTGAAAAACGGGACCGAAAGTTTGGTATCAAAGGCCCCAAGACGCACAATAAAAAAGACAAAGGCTATGGCCACCAGGCCCTGTAAGAGGAGCTTCTCCCGACCGGTAAGGCCAAGGTTCCTTTTTTTGGTCACCTTTTGCCAATCATCCAAAAAGCCGATAAGACCAAAAGCGAGCAAGACCCCAAGGGCCGCCCAAAGGTAAAGATTGCTAAGATTTCCCCAGAGGAGAACACTTATCACCACGGCCAGAAGGATGATCACCCCTCCCATGGTCGGGGTGCCAGCCTTGTGTTGATGGTCAGGACCGATCTCCCGAATAACTTGACCGAATTGCTTAGCCCGCATGTAATTGATAAAAGGAGGCATAAGGAAGTAGACGATCAGGCCCGCGGTGATGATGGCATAAATGGTGCGAAAGGTGATGTAGCGAAAGACGTTAAAGAGACTGCACCATTTATATAATGGATAGAGGAGGTGATAAAACATCTAGATTCTCTCCTCCAAGGCTTGGATTACTTCCTCCATCCTCATCGCCCGCGAACCTTTGACCAAGATGAGACTCGGTTGATCAAGAAGAGAAAGGAGCCTTTCAACCAAGCCCTCCTTATCTGAAAAGACTTCGGCCTTAGAGCCAGCCCCCTGGGCTATGGCCTGGGCATGGTCTCCTACGGCCAAGACATAATCAAAGACCGACGAAAGTCTTTCACCAGCCTCTTGGTGAAGCTCTTCTGCTGCCTGACCAAGCTCCTTCATGTCTCCAACGACGGCGATGCGGCGGGAAAACTCACCGGCAAGGGCCTTGACCACCTCACAAGCGGCCTCAAGCGAGGCCGGATTGGCGTTGTAGGTATCATCCAGAAGGAGATGCTCCTCAAGGGGTTTCAACTCCAGACGTCCACTAAGGGTCCTTCCTTGGGAGAGCCTCTCAGCCACTTGGGAAAGACGAAGGCCAAGGGCCAAGGCCGCTGTCGCCGCCGCCAAGGCATCAAGGACAAAGTGCCGACCAAATAAAGGAAGGCTAACTTCAACCTCTTCTCCTTGGTAAATCAGACCGAAATGTGTCCCTCTTCGATCTAGGCGTAGCTTATCAGCCCTTACCTCCGCCCCTTCCTCAAAGCCAAAGGAAAGAAACCGATGTCCCGAAGACAAAGACCTCACTCGTTCCCGTACCTCTGGCTGATCATAGGGATAGACCAGGGTGGAGCCTATCTTGGCCCCTTCAAAAAGGGCCAATTTCTCCCTCAAGACCCCCTTTAGGTCACCCAGACCCTTAAGGTGTGAAGGGTGGACCGAGACCAAGACGGCTATATCTGGATCGACGATTTCGGTAAGACGAGCAATCTCTCCTGGTTGATTAGTAGCCAGCTCCAATACCCAGACATCAGCCCCTTCTATGGCCTGAAAGATAGAGAGTGGGACCCCGATGAGGTTATTC
>CAZKEG010000198.1:0-3017 GCA_964551715.1 uncultured Thermodesulfobacteriota bacterium | reverse complement strand
CCGGTGAAATAGGCCGTAGATAAAGATTTCCTCGTCATCATAGGCCAGGTGATGAGCCACCTGTTTGGCCAAAAAGGCACATAGATAAGAATGCCCCAGATAGGAAAGAATCTGTTTGGTCTGAGAAGGTGGAGTCCTTTGAAGGATGACCTCAAAGAGGGTGGAAGCCAGGGCCATTTCACGGATAAACTCCACTCCTAACATCACTATGGCCCTAGAGACGGTGGTAATCTCTTGGTTGGTGGGATTAAAGTAGCAAGTATTGGCCATGCGAATGACCCTGGTAGTTAGGCCGTAGTCTTTGAGGATAAGGGAGGCCAATTCCTGGATAGAAAATTCGTCTTCAGGCCTGAGCTCGAGGATGGCGGTGATGACCGAGGAAGAACTAGGAAGGTCGCCTTCGCAGATCTTTTCGGCTAATTTGGAGAGACTCGACGGACTACTTTCAGCAAGGGCCTTTGGGGGTTTCATCTAATGAATTTATCGTTTTTCAAACAAAGATTATTAAGGAGAACAAATGAATATTACCAAATTTATCGCTACTGGTCTGGGGAGTGGTTTTTTACCCAAGGCCCCTGGTACCTGGGGCTCATTGTTGGCGGTATTCGTCTTTCTCTTATGGGCCAAATGGTCTTTGGGGTATCAGGTCTTACTGGTGGGGATCGTCTCCTTGGTAGGGATCTATACCGCTGACCAGGTAGCCAGAGAGGAAGGGGGAAAAGACCCCAAAATCGTGGTCATTGACGAGATAGCCGGCCAATTTTTGGCCTTAATTGGCCTTTCTCCTCGACCACTAATCCTCTTGAGTGCCTTTTTTCTTTTCAGGATCTTAGATATCCTCAAACCCCCCCCGGTGCGTCAGCTTGAAAGGCTGCCCGGGGGCCTTGGTATCATGGCCGATGACTTGATGGCTGGCCTTTTGACCAATGTGATTTTGAGATTTCTAGCCCCATTCCTCCACGGTAATCCCGGCGGCTAAGAGCCTCGCCGCGGCTACTCCAAGTTTAGGCGCGAGGCCACAGGAGGGGCTCCGGCTCTTTAAAATAGCTCGCCTGACCCCAAAGAGTTTGGCTAGACGAAGGGCCTCTTCTGCCCCCTTGATAAAGGCCTGGGTCACATCCTCACCCTGCTGGTTTATGACCCGAGCCCGGCCTTCAAGCACCGCCAATCCATCACCACCTATGATCTCTGCCGGTGGTCTAGGGGTGGGAAGCCCACCTAATTGCTCCGGGCATACGGGAATAAACCTGGCTTCAGGAATGAGAGAGAGGATAGTCGGATCTTCCTTCGAGGCCCCGTCATAACGAGTACAAAGCCCAAACAAGCATGCCGAGACAAGGATCGGCTCCCCCATGAGGCACTCCCTTTTAACGTATCCATAAAGTCAGCCAATTTTTTACATGAACATATTTATGCGGCAATTTTGAGTGTATTTAAGATAATCCTCCGCCGTCTCTATAGCCACGCCTTCAATAAAGTCCTCTTTCTTAAAATTCATCATGTCTAAGGTCATTTTACAGGCTACAAAACCCCTTCCAGCTGAGCTATCTCCAATAGTTCGGATAAGGAGGAATATTAGCGGCTACTATCTTTTTCTGCATCATTTTGGTGGCCAAACTAGCCATGCCTGGAATGGCTTCCAGGACACCAGGAGGAATAAATTTACACTTTCGGGTAGGTAGAATTTCTGCATACCGGCTTCCATGGGATCCTCCTTTCTGGCGTGGTGGAAAAACAACTCCATCCTCTTGCTTGATTATATCGAACGGGCCCGGAAAAAGGGCGTCGAATTAAACGCGGCTATAGAAGGGGCCATTCGGGCGAGGACCCCACCTATCCTCATGATCGTCCTTTCTACTATTGTGGGCATGCTCCCCATTGCCGCTGAACGCGCCATTGGTTAGAACGGCTTTTCCGCAATTTACTTTCGGGATTCAGGTCTTAAAAATCACTTGAGGGAGTAAAAGGGCTAAAGACCTGATCTAAATCTCTGGATCAAGAAAGTTGAGCCATCCTTTGGGGACGAGTAAATTGATCGCTACCCAAGTCCTTTGTGAGGTCTTCTTCATGGACGGAAAGGTCTTGTCACTTTGGATTCTCACCCTTTCTTTTTGGGGGTCGGCACCTCTCTTTGAAAAGCTTGCCCTTCGGGCCTTAGAACCGCTCCTGGCCCTTACCCTACGCACGGGAATCGCTGCTTTTGTCTTGGTCTTGGCCACCCTCTTGACCGGAAAGACTGGTCAGATACGCGAACTTGCCTGGCAAGATATCGGGGCCCTTGGAGCTAGCGGGCTTCTGGCCGGGGTGCTTGGTATGTTTACCTATTTTTCCCTTTTAAAGACCGGCGTGGCCTCAAAGGTCGTACCTCTTACTGCTGCCTACCCCTTGGTCACCGCTATTTTGGCCTTGCTCTTTCTGGGGGAAAAACTGACCTTTATGCGTCTTTTTGGTATCCTGCTTACTATAACCGGCCTGATTATTCTTCAGCGCAGTTAGAAAGAACTTTATTTAGGGGCGGGGTTAACCCGCCCTTGATTTATCTTTATTTCTCACTTTCCTTTTCTTTTTCTTTTTTCTCCATTGAATTCATGTATTGATGCATTCAGCCTAGTTTCCTGTTTCATTCCTGAGTAGTAACCTTCTTTTTCGACCTTTTTCCCAAATCAGTGCTTAGGAAGCGCTCCTTATTCCCAGTACCCACATAATACGCCAAAGAACACCAGCGATAATCTTCCGGCCTTTCCACCAGGCCGGCTCGCACCGGGTTCAAGTCAATATAAGCCAGACGGTTCAAAAGGTCTTCGCCGTGCTCAATGATAACGCTTTTGAAACGATCACCCCAAAAGTAACCCTTGCGCTGGTGACGTTTATTGAACCAGCGGGAGAAACACTGTTTGATCTCTCGGACATAGCGGGGGAGGTCGGAGAGGCGATCACGCCAGTAGATCTGAACCGCCCCGGGTTTTCTGAAGGCTCTATTGTGTGAGTCCTGCTACCATAACAGAAGCTCTTCGGCT
>CAZKEG010000197.1:0-3058 GCA_964551715.1 uncultured Thermodesulfobacteriota bacterium | reverse complement strand
CTTTTTAGGGGATTACATCGATCGAGGGCCTGACCCACGTTTGGTCCTTGAAACGATTATGGCCTTAAAGGAGGCCTATCCCGAGCGGGTGATCTGTCTCCTTGGCAATCACGAATGGATGCTCCTCCGCTATTTGAGGGGTTATGATCAAGATCTCTACCTCCTAAACGGAGGCAACGTTACTTTGGCCCAATTCATGAAAGATGGTATATTGGATATACCACCTGAACACATATCTTTTCTACGTAGTCTTTTGCCTTTTTGGGGGACTGAAGATTACATTTTTGTCCATGCTGGATTGAGACCCGGAGTACCCCTTGAAAAACAGAAGCTAGAAGATTTAATCTTTATCCGAGGTGAGTTTATTTATTCGGATTATGACTGGGGCAAGAAGGTTATTTTTGCCCATACACCGTTTCCAAGGCCTTTCATTGCTCCCAACAAGATCGGTATTGATACCGGTTGTGTTTATGGTGGTGAGTTAACGGCCTTAGTTTTACCGGAAACCGACTTTTATTTTGCCTGGTGCGGGAGGTGAAGAAATGGTCCCACCTCATGATGATGAACGTCCCTCTTGGCGAGAGATAGACCGCCTTCGTGATCGTTCACCTCATACGCGGCGCCGAGAGCGTTCGGAAAGCCATCTGGAAAAGGCCTTACGGTCCAAGTGGTTGAAGGAGAGGTATCTCAAAGAAGTAGAGAAGTTTTTTAGCGGTAAAAGGGGCTCGGAGGAACACGAAAAGGCCTTAAAAGCCATCCATCGGGCCTATGGTACCAATCGTTTCAACCGGGCAGTGAAAAAATACATCGAAGAATACGGACTCCCCGAAGATTGGGGGACCTTGATCCTGCTCCTTGATCATAAAGATCCAGGGGTTGTCTGTCAGGCCTTAGAGGCCTTGAAAAACCTCTATCCTCAGAAGGGCTTGGTTGAACAACAAGGATTCGTCAGCAAGACCCGCGTCTTGGCCATGACCGCCCGGCAAGAAGAGGTAAGAGAAGCGGCCCAATCGGTCTTAGAAGAGATCCAGGCCTGATGTCTCTTGATCTCATCGTCGATGAATATCTCTCTACCCTTGCCGTAGAACGTGGATATTCTTCCCATACTATCGAGGCTTATGCTTCAGATTTAAAAGATTTTTTAACCTTTTTGGAACCGCACGGGATAAAACAGTTTGAAGAGATCACCCAGGCCCATATCCTCCTGTATCTCTCTGACCTGCGTCGTCGAGGGTTTAAAGAGGAGACCCTGGCCCGTAGGCTCTCTAGCCTCAGGGGGTTTTTTGCCTTTTTGGCCCTTGAACACGGCCTCAAGGAAAACCCCCTGGCCCTGATCGAAGGCCCAAGGCCGGGGAGGAAATTACCGGTGGTCCTTTCGGTGGAGGAGGTCAAGAGACTCCTTGAGGCCCCTGATCCAAGGACACCTATCGGGCTGAGGGATCGGGCCATGCTTGAGCTCATGTATGCTTCTGGTCTTAGGGTCTCGGAATTATTGGACCTTAATCTCTTCGATCTGAATCTCGAAATAGGCTTTGTTCGGGTGCGGGGAAAGGGCTCAAAGGAGAGGATAGTTCCCACCGGGGAATATGCCCAAGAGGCCTTAAAGATCTATCTACGGGAAGGACGCCCCAAGCTTTTGAAAAAAGGACGGGACGAAGCCCGTGTCTTTCTGAACAAAAGGGGGAAACCCCTTACCAGACAACGCTTCTGGCAGATCATTAAGGACTACGCCAAAAGATGCAGACTCAAGCCAGAGATCACCCCTCATGTCCTAAGACATTCCTTTGCCACCCATCTGTTGGAACACGGAGCCGACCTACGGACGGTGCAAATGATGCTTGGTCACGCCACCCTGGCCACCACCCAGATCTACACCCATGTCCAAGCCGAGACCTTGCGCCGGGTCCATGCCCGTTACCACCCAAGGGGTTAATTTTCGTAAGGCTCTCTAGGGATTCCTTTCCCTTGAAAAGAGGGGATGTTATCATCCTCTAGCATGGGTAAGTTGCGTCTTAAAGATCTAGCGGCCATCCCACCGTTGACCATTTCGCCCAAGATCTCGCTAAAAGAAGCCGAAAGGCTCTTTTCCCTCTCCGGCGTCCAGGCCCTGGTGGTGGAAGAAGGCGGCAAATTCTGTGGGCTACTTGAGCGCCTGGTCCTGAATAAGGCCCTGGCCTTTGGTCTTGCCGAAACCGTGCTTGAACTCCTTGATCCAGAGACCCCGATCTTGAAGGCCGAGGCGGAGGTAAACCCTGAAATCCTTTCCAAGGCCCTTCTGAGTCCTTCTTCTTTGGCCGTGATCGAGGAAAACGGCCGTGTAATCGGAAGCCTCTCTACGAAAAATTGTTTGTTATCCGGCCTTACCCTTCCAGCGCCTCTAAAAATCGCCTTGGAAAACTTTTCTGACGAAGTAAGGGCCGTCCTCTTTGCCGCCCAAAGGCTGGCCGAAAGGCTAAATACCACCGTTTTTTTGGTGGGTGGGGCGGTTCGCGATCATCTCTTGAAACGACCGGTCTTTGATCTTGACCTCGTGGTCTGTCAGCAGGCTGAGGCCTTGGCCCAAGAGTTGGCCAAGAATCTTTCCGGCAATGTTACCGGTCGGTCCTTATTTGGTACCTATAAGATAGCCCTTCCCGAAGGGCAGGTGATAGACGTGGCTCAAAGCCGTTGGGAGTATTATGAAAGCCCGGCGGCCCTTCCAAAGGTAAACCCTGGCCCCCTTTGGCATGATCTCTTCCGGCGTGACTTTACCATCAATGCCATGGCTCTGGTCCTAAACGGCCCTTGGGCCGGTACAGTGGTGGACTTCTTTGGCGGACTCTATGACCTATCGGCCAAACGGCTGCGTCTTCATCACGTCATGAGCCTGGTCGATGACCCTACCCGGATCTTTCGTGCCGCCCGCTATCTTGTACGCTTTGAGCTTACCCCAGGAAAGACCTTTTTTGTCTCCCTTTCTCTGGTGCATCGTTATCAGATCCTTAAGAGACTCTCACCAGCCAGGGTTCAAAGAGAGCTCGAACGCATCCTCGACGAACCAGCGCCAGAAAGGGTCCTC
>CAZKEG010000196.1:0-3095 GCA_964551715.1 uncultured Thermodesulfobacteriota bacterium | reverse complement strand
TTCGGAAATGAAAGACATCTCCAGGTCAAGCTGGGTAAACTCCGGCTGCCGATCCGCCCGAAGGTCCTCGTCTCTAAAGCAACGGACGATCTGGTAATAGCGATCCACCCCGGCGACCATGAGGATTTGTTTGAAGAGCTGTGGAGACTGGGGAAGGGCGTAAAATTTCCCAGGGTAAAGCCGGCTGGGGACCAGATAATCTCGGGCTCCTTCTGGGGTGCTTTTGGTCAAGAACGGGGTCTCGACTTCGATAAAGCCTTTCTCATCCAAAAATTTTCGGGCCACCTGGGCCACCCGATGCCGAAAGCGCAGAGCCTGCATCATCTCTGGCCGGCGGAGATCAAGATAACGATAACGTAGGCGATGGACCTCGGAGACCTCGATCTCTTCATCCAGGGGGAAAGGAGGGGTCTTGGAGACGTTTAAGATGCGTAACTCGTAGGCCTCTACTTCGATCTCACCGGTGTCTAATTTGGGGTTTTCCATGCCTTTCGGACGCCGGCGGACCTTTCCTTTAACCGCGATACAATATTCCGAGCGCAACTTATGGGCATGGGCATGGGTCTCCGCCGAGATTTCCGGTTCAAAGACGACCTGGGTGATGCCCTCTCTGTCTCTCAGGTCAATGAAGATGACCCCGCCATGATCACGCCGACGCAGGACCCAACCCATGAGCACCACGTCTTTTCCGATATCGCTGGCCCGTAATTCGTTACAATGATGTGTCCTCTTCCAAGTCCCCAGGAGATCCATAATCTTCCCCCAAAAGATTTTCTGGCCCCTAACGTTTAGTCCCTTTCTGGCCGAGGTTCAAGGGAAAGAGGATAAAGATCAAGAATTTTGTTCAGGAAAGAACTTCTTGGGAAATCATGATCTCTTCCCCACGGGTGGTAAGCGGGGCAAGCAGAAAACTCACCCTTTCAAGGAGAGGCGGCAGGGTCTCCGGTCTTATGGCGGAGATGGCTTCGGCCTGATAGCGGCGCTTAAGGACCTCGACCTCCTCTGGGGCCAAAAGGTCGATCTTGTTAAAGACCCGGAAGGTAGTGATCCGATCAAGGCCCATCTCTTCAAAGATTCGCTCCACGGCCTCGATCTGTTCTTCAAAATAGGGATTAGCCGCGTCGATCAGGTGAAGCAGGAGGTCTGCCTCATAAAGCTCCTCAAGCGTGGCCCGAAAGGCACGTTCAAGGTCTTTGGGAAGATCACGGATAAACCCCACCGTATCGGTAAAGATGGCGATTCGTCCATCGGGCAGACGTACCCTCCGGCTGGTCGGATCAAGGGTGGCAAAGAGTTTGTCCTCGGCCAGAAGGTCGCTCCCGGTGAGTTGGTTGAGCAAGGTGGTCTTCCCGGCGTTGGTGTAGCCTACAATGGCCACCACCGGGAGCCCTTCCCTCTTGCGCCGCTTACGACGAAGTTTGCGCTGAGAAGAGATGGCCTTAAGTTCTCGTTCAAGGCGGGCAATACGGTCTTTGATACGGCGGCGGTCGATCTCAAGCTTGGTCTCACCAGGACCACGGCCCCCGATGCCACCAGTAAGCCTTGAGAAGGCATCGTCACGGCTGCGAAGCCGCGGCAGTAGATAACGCAATTGGGCCATCTCCACCTGGATCTTGCCCTCCCTGGTCTTGGCCCGTTGGGCAAAGATATCCAAAATGAGCTGGGTGCGATCAATGACTCGCATCTCGGTCATTTCGGTAATAGAGCGCATCTGTGAAGGGGTAAGCTCCTGGTCAAAGATAAGGAGGTTGGCGGAAAGCTGCATAGCCCGAATGATGAGCTCAGAGAGCTTACCCTTACCCATGACAAATCGTGGATCGATACGATGCCGCCGCTGGACAATGGTATCAAGCACGGTGACCCCGGCGCTTCGGGCAAGCTCGCAAAGTTCGGCTAAGCTTTCTTCGGCCTGGGCCTTGGGGCCAGTGGTCACGTGAATCAGGATGGCCCGATCCGCCCGATCACTCACCTCTTTGGCCGGGCGCCGGCGTTCGAGTTCGTCTTCAAGTGAGGAAATCAGGGTCTGAAAGTTCTCTTTGAGTTCCCAAGGGAAAACCGGATCCAGATAAGCATAGTGATGACCGTTTTCACTGGCTGGCAGCAGATGAGCCACGTATATCTTCCCCGGAAAGCCGTCTTTTTGGACCATGAGGGTAGCCATAAGGTCTAGGCGCAAAAAGGCCAAATCCAAAAGATCATCCTGATCAAGGCCCTCGTAGGCCAGATGGGTGTGAATACACCGCAACCCCCGAAGCCTTCCTTCGGCCTCACGGTAGCGGGTGATGGCTGGAATAACGATCTGGCCGTGATCTCCCACGATGACGAATTCGATCTCTCCACGACGGTTGATCAAAAGACCTAGCTGGCGATTCAGTTCATGGGAAAGAGAGGCCAATTCTCTCGAAAGCTCGTGGGAGATGATCTTTTCCGGCGGGACCCTTCGACGATAAAGCCTTTCTAAACGCCTTATTTGGCTAGGCTTAAGACCATTTACGTTTCCGTATAAGCTCTTGCTCATTCCTTTTCTATTTTACTTCCTCCTGCACCTGTTCTTCAAGGAATTTAATAAAATTATCAAGACTTTTTCAATCTTTTTATGTTGTAAAATTGTTCTTTCTATAGTTGAAAGAAGTTTTTCAGTATTTAATTGATAACGATATAAATTTCTAAAAACATGTCGAAAACCTCTCAATTCATCCAAATGTTGAAAGAGATCTTTATTAATAATTGCTGGACGTAAACCAGAAAGAGGGGTTACAGCCCGAATTAATAAATCTTTATGATAAGTCTTTCCATCAGGCAAGTCTTCTTTTAGGCGCAAAAAAATTTCTTCAAAAAGCTTTTCTAAACATGAATAATAATCATGAATATGTTTCCCCGCATTATTTTTAGCTGCCTCAAACCAATAAGTATCATTTATTATCTTTGAATTTTTAAGTACACTTAAATCTTTTTGTAAATTGGTATATAAATTTGCTAAGTATTTTTTCTCCTCTTTAATGCGCTCTATAAGAAACAAAAAAGTTTGAAGGGACATAATTTTTTTAGAATAATTCCTTAAGGAGGATTTTTTGTAAAAAAGTTTTAATATTTTT
>CAZKEG010000195.1:0-3106 GCA_964551715.1 uncultured Thermodesulfobacteriota bacterium | reverse complement strand
ACCAAGCTCGGTGAGGCGAAGGTCGGCGTTATCCTCCCGGAGGAGGAGCCGATATTCCGCCCGCGAGGTAAACATACGATAGGGCTCATTGGTCCCTTTAGTGACCAGATCGTCGATGAGCACACCGATATAGGCCTGGGAACGATCAAGGACAAAGGGTTCCTCCTCACGCAGGTAACGGACGGCGTTGATCCCGGCGATCAGACCCTGGGCCGCGGCCTCCTCATAACCCGAGGTACCGTTTATCTGGCCAGCCAGAAAGAGACCGGCTACCAATTTGGTCTCTAAGCTCGGTTTGAGCTGAATGGGGTTTACGTAATCGTATTCAATGGCATAGCCCGGACGCAGGATCTCCGCCTTCTCAAGCCCTTTGATGGAGCGCACCATGGCCCATTGGACGTCAATGGGCAGACTGGTGCTGATCCCGTTGGGGTAAACTTCTACTGTATCCAGGCCTTCTGGTTCAAGGAAGATCTGGTGCCTTGGTTTGTCCGGGAACCGAAAGACCTTGTCTTCAATAGAGGGACAATACCTGGCCCCTACCCCTTTGATGACTCCGGTAAAGAGAGGCGAGCGATCAACAGCCTGGCGAATGATCTCATGGGTCTTTTCGTTGGTATAAGTGATATAGCAAGGAACCTGGGGCAGAGGGGGCCTTTTCCCCTGATTGGCATAGGAAAAAAGCGGTGGAGGTACGTCGCCCCATTGGATTTCTAGACGAGAGTAATCAATCGTCCGTCCGTCAAGTCGCGGGCAGGTCCCGGTCTTAAGACGCCCTATCTCAAAACCTAGTTCTCGCAGGCAGTCAGAGAGTTTGTTTGAAGGAGGGTCTCCCATACGACCGGCCTGAAAGTTCTTAAACCCGATATGGATGAGGCCTTTCAAGAAGGTCCCGGTGGTGACTACTACCGCCCGGGCATAGAAGATTTCTTCGATAGAGGTTTCTACCCCGATGACCCGACCATCTTTGACCAAGATGCGATCAACCATGGCCTGTTTGACCGTGAGCCGAGGGGTCCTTTCCAGGAGGTGTTTCATGTAGGCCTGATAGCGCCAACGATCAGCCTGGGCCCTGGTGGCCCTTACCGCCGGCCCTTTGCGCGTGTTCAGTTTGCGAAACTGAATTCCTGTCTGATCTATGGCTCGGGCCATTTCTCCGCCCAAGGCGTCGATCTCTTTGACTAGATGCCCCTTGGCCAGGCCACCGATCGCCGGATTACAAGACATGGCCCCGATACGATCCAGGTTAATGGTCAAGATCAAGGTCTCCGCCCCCAGACGGGCGGCGGCCAAGGCCGCTTCTATACCGGCATGCCCGGCCCCAATGACGATGACGTCAAAGCTCTTTGGATAGACAGCCATAAACCTTACTCAACCCTGCTTAATCTTTCCTTGCTCTTCGCCGAAAAACTTTGTAAAGAATTTATCTCCAAGGTGATCAAACATGAAGATTGATTTTCGTATCTTACAAGATTTGAGTCCATCTCGTCAAAAGCCTCAGGTAAAAAAGGGAGCCGAGGATTTTTCTTCTATTTTGCAAAAGGTTTGTAACCGGTTGCAAGTAGGGGAAACGGATTCTTTGTCTGCTAAAGGGCCTTCGATACCGGAAGAGGCGGTTAAGCTGGCCGAAGAGATCATGTCCACCCTTCAACAAGTTCTTAACCGGCTTGAAGTCCTCTCTCCAGAGGAATTGGCCAGCGAGCTTGAACGCCAAAGCGAGGCCCTAAAGGCCCAACTCGAAGACCTTTCTCCTGGGAGTGGGAAGGGGCTCCTTGAAGAGGTGATGATCCTCGGCGTGGTAGAGGCCCAGAAGTTGAGGGCTGGTTTTTATTCTTAGCCTGATCGGGGTTTGACCCAGACTTCGAGTTCATCAAGGCCCATCTTGCTGGCTCGACGGATCTGAAATTGGATATTCTCATAGGTAAGACGTTCGCCCACCCGGGGGATACGCCCGGCAAGCTTTAAGACAAAGCCCCCGATGGTCTCGTAGTCTCCCGGAGGGATATCAAGACCTAATTCATCCCGAGCCCGTTCCACTTCTAACCAGGCCTTGACCAAGAAATGATTTTCAGAAAGCTTCATGTAGGGGACCAATTTTTGATCGAACTCATCCCAAAATTCCCCGAGTATTTCTTCTACCAGATCTTCAATAGTGATGATCCCCGAGGCCTGTCCGTATTCGTTGACCACTACGCAGAGGGTGCGGCCTTCTTTTTGCATTTCGGCCAAGAGTTCGGCAGCGGGTTTTAATTCGGGGACATACTCCACCTCGCGCATAAAGCTGCGTACCGGTTGTTTGCCAGGCAAGATATCTAGGAGATCCATGGCCAAGAGCACGCCTACAATATGGTCAAGGTGTTTGCGATAGACCAGCAGGCGGGAAAAGCCGGTACGGGCAAAGGTCTCTAAGGCCTCTTTTACCGAGGCCGTCTCTTCTATTCCTCTGACCCTGACCAAGGGGATCATCACCTGGGCGGCGGTCTTGTGCGAAAAATCAAGTAGTCGCTCGATGAGCCGTCGTTCACTGGGGTCAAGGGCCTCCTCGGAGCTGACCAAGAGGCGGATCTCTTCTCGAGTGATTGCTGGCAGGCGGCGTCCTTCTGCCTCCGGTTTGGTAAATACGGTGATCAACCGGGAGATGACCCAAATCAAGGGATAAAAGATCCGGGAAAAGAGAAAAATGATCGGGGCTACTTTGGGGGCCAGGCGATTGGCTTGTTGTTGGGCAAAGCTTTTGGGAATGATCTGACCAAAGAGGAGCATGAGCGGAGGGAGCCCCAAAGCAGCGATCAACCCTCCGTAATGGGGGAAGAGATCCAGGAGAAAGCCGGTGGTAAAGACGCTGTTTCCGATGACCGAAAGATTGAGCCCCAGGAGGGTGGAGGTGAGTAACCATTCGGGATCAGACAGAAGACGGAGGGCGATCCTGGCTCCGAGACTCTTTCGAGAGAAGCGCTTGAGAATGGTCTCATCAGCAGCGACCAGGGCGATTTCCGCCCCGGCAAAAAAGGACTCAAGCAGGAGGAGAAACAGAAAGAGCCCTATGCCCAAAAAGATGTTCATGAGATTCTTTCCACCCGGATGCTCAGGATATGGGCCCCTTTGA
>CAZKEG010000194.1:0-3109 GCA_964551715.1 uncultured Thermodesulfobacteriota bacterium | reverse complement strand
ATCATGACCGGCTGATGGGACCGCTTGGTTACATGTCCCCGGCGGAGTTTGAAGAACGATATTATCGGAGCCGAAGAGCTTCTGTTATGGTAACAGGACTCACACAATAGAGCCTTCGGAAAAACCCGGGGCGGTTCAGCCATCAAGTCTAAGCCAAGACTGCTCGGAGTTGACCACAGGCCGCAGAAATATCCTGACCGCGGCTCTTGCGGATGGTGGCCACGTAGCCTGCGTCCATAAGAATCTTTTGAAAGGCAAGAATGGTTTCTTCATCCGGACGTTTGAAGGGTAAATCCGGATGTTCATTGAAAGGGATGAGGTTTATCTTGGCCGGGATACCGCGTAGGAGCTTGGCCAGCCGACGGGCTGCCTTAGGAGAATCGTTGACCCCTTCCAAAAGGACATATTCAAAGGTGATACGCCAACCCTTCTTTAAAGGGTATTCATGACAGGCAGAGATAAGATCCTTTAAGGGATATTTTTTGTTAATAGGGACTAAGCGACTCCTGGTCTCATCGTCTGCGGCATGAAGCGAAATGGCCAATTTCACCAAGATATCTTGCCCGAGGCGTTTTATCTGGGGCACCAGGCCTACGGTCGAGACCGTCACCCGGCGGCTTGAAAAGTCAAAGCCCTTGGGGTGTAGGAGATTCTTTAAGGCCTTGAGCACGGCTCCATAATTGGCCAAAGGCTCTCCCATGCCCATAAAGACTATATTGCGCAGCGGCTTTCCTTGATCTGGTTCCTCACGGCGGAGTACCTCCCTAGCCCTGACCACCTGCCCAGTGATCTCGCCCGGAGTAAGATTGCGACGAAACCCCATGCGGGCAGTGAGGCAAAAGGCACAGCCCATGGCACACCCGACCTGAGAGGAAACACACAGGGTGTAGTGATCCGCTTCTGGAATAAGCACGCACTCGATGATCTCTCCGTCAGAAAGCCTTAAGGCCAATTTCCGGGTTCCATCTTGGGAAACTTCTTCTTTGGCCACTTCAGGAAGGGCGATGGAAAACTCTTCCGCCAACTCAGCCCGTAAGGGCTTAGGCAGATCGGTCATCTGCTCAAAGGAGGAAAGACCAGGGGTCGTCAGCCAGCGGAAGACCTGACGCCCCCGAAAGGCAGGAAGCCCCCTTTCAAGAAAGAGGGCCTCCAATTCTTCGAGGGTATAGTCCCTAAGATTTCTTGAGTTTCTCAAGGAGCTTTTTGGCCTCCTCTTTCTCCGGGAAGTTCAAAGGAGATTTTACAACGGCCTCAAGCTCCCTGATAGCCTCCTTCTTACGCCCTGCCGCCGCTAGGGCCTCGGCCAAATGATATCTAGTAGGCAGGAAGTCCGGATGATCTTGCAGGATCTCCTGAAAGATAGAGATAGCCATGTCATAGGAGCCCTTCTTAAAGAGCACCCACCCAAAGGTATCCAAGACAAAGGGATTTTGCGGGGCCAGCTCTCTTGCCCTCTGGGCCAGGATAAAGGCTTCTTCCTTTTCGCCTCGCTCAGCCAGGAGCCAGGCCAGGTTGTTGATGGCCGGCATGAACTTGGGCGAAAGCTCAATGATCCGGCGATAGACCTTCTCCGCCTCTTGTTCGCGATCAAGGCTTTGCAAAAGGGTGGCCTTGATCATCAGGAGATTGATGGTCTCTGGCTTCTTCTCTAGGCCCTTTTCACACTCAGCCAAGGCTTCCTTGAGTTTGCCCTGACGCCCGTAGATGGCGATGAGCATGGTATAGGCCGGCAGAAAGTTCTGGTCAGCGGCGATGGCTTGTTTGAGTTCCTTTTCCGCCTGGTCGATCTTACGCTGGACGAGATAAATCTGGGCCATTAGATAATGGATCGGTGCCTTGTTTTTGAAGGCCGAAAGGTGATCCTGACATAGCTTCAAGGCCGTGGCGTAGTCCTTCTGGCTCATGTAATAAGCCACCAACCGAGTAAGGGCCGGGAGATGAGTCGGAGCCAATTTAAGGACCTTTTCGTATTCTTGCTTGGCCTCTTTGATCTTCTTTTGGGCAGCCAAACAAGTACCCAAACCGAAATGGACGGTGGGGTTATCAGGAAAGAGTTTGGCCATACGGCGATAAAATTTTTCCGCCTCGCCGTAGTTCTTGTCTATCATGTAGGTCAAGGCTAAAAGAAGACCGGCCTCAATGTTTCGTGGCGAGAGCCTGAGCACTGTGACCGCTTGCTCCCTAGCCTTGTCCACCTCTTTCTGAGCCAGGAGGAGACGGGCATAAAGGAGTCTCGTCTTGATGGCAAAGGGATTATACTCGATGGCCTTTTCAAAGGCATCTCGAGCCTCAGCGGTATCGCCCTGGAGGAGATGGACAACCCCGATAAAGTGATAGGCCTCGGCGAATCGAGGGCGGCGTTTGGTCACGTATTGAAAATCTTCTAAAGCCTCAGGTAAAAGTCCTTTGGAAAGCCTGATCTTTCCTCGGACCAAACGGGCTAAGACATGACCGGAGTCCTTGGCCAGAACTCCATCGACTAGTTTTTCGGCCTCTTTTCGCTTGCCTAAGTCAAGTTCGAGATAGGCGAGCTGGGCCTTGAGGTCCAGAGAATTCGGCCATTTCCTAAGGCCCTCTTCCGCCAATTGGGCGGCCTCTTTGATCCTCCCTGTCTGACGATATAGATCAACTAACTCGATGGTCCCTTTGGGGTCGTCTGGATGTTTGGCTATCCAATCTTTGAGAAAGGCTTCCGCCTCTTTGACCTTTCCCTGAGCCAGATAAAGGGCCACCAACTGATGAACAAACCGAAATTGTTTGGGATGTTTCTCAACCAAAGACTTTAATTCCTGTTCAGCCTGATTGATCTTTCCCTGTTCAAGATAGAGCCTGACCAAGAGCTCGCGTAAAAAGAGATTGTCCGGGACCTTCTCAAGAGCGGCCTTAAGTTGTTCCTCGGCCTTTTCCGGCTTTCCTTTCTCCTTCCAGATCTGGGAAATAATCACCAGGGCCTCGACGTTTTCCGGATCAAGCTGATGAGCCTCCTCCGCGATCTTTAAGGCCTCATCGAGTTTCTTTTGACGAAAACGTAAAGTGGCTAGGACATTTAGGGCTTTGACGTTTTTAGGCTGTTTTTGGAGGACATAATCGAGATGTTTCTGAGCCTCCT
>CAZKEG010000193.1:0-3116 GCA_964551715.1 uncultured Thermodesulfobacteriota bacterium | reverse complement strand
TGAAAAAATAGGTATGACCACCGATTTCTTTACGGGCTAAATACACAATGACCTCTCTCTAATATTTTCGACCACAAGACTTTGTTGGTCTAAAATTTACATTTTATTTTGAATTTAGAACAATTTTATCAAAAAATGGATTTTTTTCTACGTCTTTCCCCGCAAGACGCGTTTGTCTCCCAGGCGAATGGTGATTTTTTCCTGATCAAGATATTCGAGGAGGGGGATAAGATACTTCCGGGAGGCACCTTCGGTGAGCTTACGAAGGTCTCCCACCACCATCTCAGAATGGGTCTTAAAGAACTCAAGCACCCTCTTCTTGATTTCCTCTAGAACATCGATGTGATAAACAAGATTTTCTTTGATTCGTACCAATCGCCCCTCCTTAAGGAGCAGGCCAAAAATCTCCATGGTAAGGGCTGGATTCTCTCTGAAACGGGAGAGTATTTCGTCTTTGTCCGCCGGTTGAAACCCTTCTTGGCGAAAGGCCTCTTCGATTTGGTGTTTGAGCCTTTCTAGATCCTCGGCCAAGACGATCTGGTGAGTAGCCAGACGCACAAGCTCCTTTTCGCGGACGATTTTTCCCTTTTCTTCAAGTTCTTCGAGCATTTTCTCGAAGACGCGGGCCTCAAGGCCAGAAGGCAGACGCTGACGTAGATCTTCCTTGGGAAGCCCCATCCTTAAAGGAAATTTCTCGTGGAATTTTTTGAGCCGGAGGAGGATCTCCTCCTTAAGGCGCTGATAAATCTTGCTTGATAAATAAAGATCTTTACCCTCTACTTGGACCCTCTTGATCTTCCCCTGGTTACTCAAGACTTGTAAAATCTCTTCTAAGGCCTGACCAAAGATAGAGATTCGTAGGGCGATCTTCTCCTTGGTAAGCCCCAGGACTCCGGCTCGATCTAAGTGGTAAAGAATGATCTCTTTTGGTTCCCCATCTCGCAAAAGTTTAAGTTCCTCAACCTGATGCCGTTGGGATCGTTTACGCCGACGGGCCAGGGGATCAAGCACCACCCCGCCTCCGATGGTAACCATGGGCGAATAGCTACGGATGACAAAATGATCTCCCCTCCAACAGGCCACTGGTTTTTCCAGACGAATCTGGGCCAGGGCCCTCTGGCCGGGTTGGACCCTTTCTTGACCAAAGAGTACCACCCGACCGAGGACTTCACTGGTCCCGATATGAAAACGCACCCGAGTGTTGTGCACCAAGGGCCTTGGGGCGCTGGAGAGATATTGAAGATCTAGGTCCAGAATATAGCTTGGTTGAAGAACACCGGGATGGGCCACCACATCTCCACGTTCTATCTCTTCCTTTTCTATGCCTTGAAGATTCAGGGCCGTGCGTTGGCCGGCCTCCCCGAAATCTCGATCTTCTCCATGGACCTGGATACGGCGGACCTTGGTCCTAAGCCCCTTGGGATAGACCATTACTTCTTCGCCAAGCGCAATCCTCCCGGAAATAGCCGTCCCGGTGACCACCGTCCCAAAGCCCTTAATGACAAAGACTCGGTCAATGGGCAGGCGAAAGGGACCTTCAGCCGGGCGGTCGGGTATTTGGGCCACCAGTTCGTCTAAAATTTTGATCAATTCTAGAAGACCCTCTCCGGTGACCGCCGAAACAGCGACCATGGGCGCGCCTTCAAGAAAGGTCCCTTTCATGGCCTCGGCGATATCTTCTTTGACCAATTCCAACCACTCCTCATCTACCAAGTCTTTCTTAGTGATGACCACCACCCCTGATTTGACTCCGAGAAGTTGGCAAATCTCCAAATGCTCCCTAGTCTGGGGCATGACCCCTTCATCAGCGGCAATGACCAAGGCCACCAGGTCTACCCCACTGGCCCCGGCGACCATATTTTTGATGAAGCGCTCGTGGCCTGGCACATCGACGATGCCCAGGCGTATCCCGCTCGGCAAAGTCAAATGGGCAAAACCGAGTTCAATGGTGATGCCCCGCTGTTTTTCTTCCTTGAGACGATCGGTATCTATCCCGGTTAAGGCCTTGACCAAGGTCGTCTTACCGTGGTCGATATGGCCAGCTGTCCCCAAAATGACCCGTTTCATCTGGCCGTCTTTAAAAACTCTTCCTTTTCATGGCTAGTTAACCCAGAAATCGAAGGGAATAAAGCCCTTCTACCGGGCCGACCTTCTGCGGCCGCCTCTTCCTCTTTAAGCCTAGCCTTTCTTTTATCTGTACCGCCATTTCCTTCACAAATTTTCTCGACCCTATGATCAAACCCTCTGTAAAATACCGTATCCGATACCTGAACACCTCTTTTTTTCGTGAGCTGATAGCCCTTCTTCCGCTCCTCCTCCAATACTTCCTGCGGTATGGCACCGGCTGAGTCATCGGTTAACCCGCCTTTTTTGTACACATATTCCCGATAGATCTTGATTCTTTCCCAATAACCCTTGTTAGTAAAGGCCGCTACGCCAAGATCAGTGCTCAGAAACTCGTCTTTGTTCTTGGTCCCGATGTGATAGGCAAGGGAGCACCAACGGTAATCCTCTGGCCTTTCCACCAGGCCGGCACGCACGGGATTGAGGTCTATGTAAGCAAGACAATTTAGCAGGGCCTCGCCGCGCTCGATGATAACGCTCTTGAAACGATCACCCCAGAAATAGCCCTTGCGCTGGTGACGTTTATTGAACCAGCGGGAGAAACGCTGTTTGATCTCTTGGACATAGCGGGAGAGCTCAGAGAGGCGATTACGCCAATAGAAGATCTTTTCCGGGGGCAGATTTCCAATTCCGCGCCTGTCCCCATAGTTGTCCCCATAGTAGCGCTTTACGCGGCGAGTCACTTCCTCGTCGGAAAAATCTTCCGGTGAGAGCATACGGCAGAGGAGGTGGAAATGATTACCCATGATGCAAAAGCCGAAGACCTCGACGAAGAAAACGGAAGAAAGCCAGCGGATGAGGGAGAGGAGATGGTCTTTTTCCTCAGGGCCGAGGACGAAGCCGTCAAGAGCAGTGCGTGAGACGACGTGGTAAGCGACATTAGGACCTTTGATAAGGATTCTAGGTATACGAGGCATAGGGACCTCCTGTAAAGGAATAAATTACAAAAAGCTAACAGGAGTTACCAAGTCCATCAATAATTTGCCTGTCCC
>CAZKEG010000192.1:0-3147 GCA_964551715.1 uncultured Thermodesulfobacteriota bacterium | reverse complement strand
TTGTCTCTGGCCAAGGTGGCGATCTTTTCCACCAGTTTGGCCTTGTTCACCTGATAGGGTAGCTCGGTAATGACGATGGCTGTCTTTCCCCCTTCTCGTTCGATATGGGCTCGGGCCCTCAGTTTTATGAGGCCTTTTCCTGTGGCATAGGCCTCTCGAATTCCTTCGGTGCCGCAGATAAAAGCCCCGGTAGGGAAGTCCGGACCTTTCACGTATTTCAGGAGCTCGTCCAGGGTGATCTCCGGGTTGCGGACCATGGCTACCAGAGCATCAATGATTTCACCGAGATTATGGGGTGGAATATTGGTGGCCATCCCCACCGCAATCCCCGAGGAGCCGTTGATCAGGAGATTGGGAATTTTACTGGGGAGGACACTTGGTTCCTGCAGGGTGTTGTCGTAATTAGGGACGAAATCTACGGTCTCCTTTTCCAAATCGGCCATCAATTCATGGGCGATCCTGGCCAGACGGACTTCGGTGTAGCGCATGGCCGCCGGGGCATCACCGTCGATGGAGCCAAAGTTTCCCTGGCCATCGACCAACGGATAACGCATGGTAAAGTCTTGGGCCATGCGCACTAGGGTATCGTAAATGGCCATATCTCCATGGGGGTGATACTTACCCATCACGTCGCCCACAATGCGGGCACTTTTTTTGTAGGGTTTGTTCCAGTCATTCTTGAGTTCGTACATGGTGTAAAGGATGCGCCGCTGGACTGGTTTTAGTCCATCGCGTACATCTGGTAGAGCGCGGCCCACGATGACACTCATGGCGTAGTCGAGATAGGATCGCTTCAGTTCTTCCTCAATCGGGATAGAAACCACCTCGCCCATGAAAGCCTCCTTTTCCAGGGTCGGCTCTTTTATACCATGAAAGCCCGATCTTTGCCGGTCCGTCTTAATTCTGGCTTTCTTTTAACTTCTGGAGGACAGGAATCTTGTGGAGTTTTTCTTCGGACAAAAGATCCCAGAAAATCCCTGGTGGTTTAGGAAGAGGATTTTTCGGGGTTATGATCTCTTCCGGGGTGACTATAAGATCTACCGAGAGATCATGCGGTTCCCAGGGAATCTCCGGGACCAATTGGAGGGGGTGAACGGTGGTTATTACCGGTGTCTGGTCAGAAACAAGACTGTATTCACGCAAAAGGGCATATTCGAGCTCAGAATAACCGCCGCCTTTACCCAAACGATGTCCTTCGCGGGTAACAGCCACACACCCAGTGATGACCAAATCTATGGGGGGCATCTCCTCTAGACTCACCGGTTCTCCGTAGCGGAAGGCCCCTTTGATGGTGGCTGCCCGCATGGGATGCACCCGAAGCCTTGCCGGATCTAGCTTGATGAAAGGCCTTTCTTCCCTTAATTTGGGCACGGCCATAAAGATTACCTTGCCAGCCTCAAGGGCCAAGACCCGAAGGGGGAACTGGGGACTATCGGGGTTGGCCTTGATAAATCGGGCCTTCTTAAAGACAGACAGTTGACCAGCTAGTTGGGCAGCCTGTTCGGCGCCAACAAAATTAGGAATGCGCCCAAAGGCCCCGGGAAATCGCGCCACCCCGGCTTTGGTGAGCCTCTGCCATATCTTTTCCCGTAAAGTTTGCTTTTGGCCTTTTAGATCAGCCGTTATATTTTCCTCATGCATCGCTTAGCGGTCTTGTTATTCTTGATCTTACTCTTTGGTTGCGCTCCTCGTCTTCCTTCCCCACTTCCCCCTCGGCCTTCTTATCCACCAGTTGCCCGTAAAAGGCCGCCTACTCAAAGGCCTTATCGCATCAATGGTCGGACCTACTACCCCCTTCCTTCGGCAAGAGGCTACGTGGAAGTAGGCCTGGCCTCTTGGTACGGTCCAGGCTTTCACGGCAAAAGGACGGCCAGCGGTGAACGTTACAATATGTATGCCTTTACCGCCGCTCACAAGCTCTTACCCATGAATACCTATGTCTTAGTGACTAATTTAGAGAACGGACGCCAAACTATTGTCCGCATTAATGATCGCGGCCCCTTTGTCAAGAATCGTATCATAGATCTTAGCTACGCCGCCGCCAAGGCCTTGGGGATGACTCAAAAAGGTGTGGCTCGAGTCCGCATCGTGGCCCTGGGTGAGGGCCGTTTTAAAGATCATCGGTTTGTCTTTACCCATCCGCCCAATCTTCAAAAGGGCCAATTTTTCCTCCAAGTAGGGGCCTTTACCAATTATGCCAACGCCGTACGTCTCAAGGAAAAACTGGCTAAAAGGTTTCGCTGTGTCCTCATTGAGCCTTACGAAAAGGATGGCCAGACCTTTTTCCGAGTACAGATCTTTCTGGCTACTGACCTAAACAAGGCTAGGGCCAAGTATGCCCAACTAGAAAGACTCTTTCCCCAGGCCTTTATCGTGGCCAAATAAGGCTTATTTTTGACGAAGGGCAAAGATGAACATCTCGCGGCTTGATGATCTAGTGCTTTTAGGCCGAAAACGCTTCACCGGGCCGAGTCTATTTTTTACCTCTTCTACGAAGGCCGGAAACCTTTCTCCTTCAAAGACCTTGACCAAAAAAGCCCCACCAGGGCGTAACAACCTTTCGGCCAATTCCAAGGCCCTTTCTGCCAAGTTTATGGAACGAAAGTGGTCTCCGCTGCGATCACCGGTGGTCTTAGGGGCCATGTCACTCAAGACCACGTCAAAGGCCTCACGCTCGATCAAGGCCAGCAATGCATCCGGCGTAACCTCAAAGATATCGGTCTGGAGAAAACGATAATTGGGGGCAGAGATCTTCACTGGGGAGAGATCAATCCCTACGACCACTCCTTTAGGACCTACACGCTCAAGGGCATATTTACTCCAAGAACCCGGGGCTGCTCCAAGGTCTAAGACCGCCTGGCCACGTTTCAAAAATCGATATTTCTGATCGGCCTCTTTTAGTTTATAGACCGAACGCGCCGGATATTTCTCGGCCTTGGCCTTTTTAAAATAAAAATCTTTCGGTTTATAGGCCATCACTCCTCCGAAAAAAACTTCGTTCTAGACTACCATTCTTTCCTTCTAGGAGATACTCTTCCAAAATTTTCGGATGAGAAAGACTGATTTGGATGAGACTCTCAAAAGACTGTTATCGCACAGCGAAAATGTCACTGTTTTTGCACAGGGAAAATGTCACCCCCTTGAAAC
>CAZKEG010000191.1:0-3199 GCA_964551715.1 uncultured Thermodesulfobacteriota bacterium | reverse complement strand
TCAAAGGGGCAGAGATACATCATTACGTAATGAAAACAGCGAGGAGGCTTATTTCCAAACCGCCTTTCCATTTCCTCCATGTAAGCCAGGGCCGTGGTGTACCGATGATGACCATCGGCGATATAGAGGATTTCTCTTTGGAAGACCTCGGCCACGATCTCCTGGGCCCTTGGGTCCGTCACCCGGGCCAATTCGTGAATAAATCTCTGTGGATCTGGTACTTCGAAGATGGTTTCCGCCTGCTCTTCAAGGCTTTGAATGCTCTTCAAGGCCTGATCGTGATAAAGGCAAAAGATCTGACTGAACTGGGCCCTGGTCGCCCTCAAGAGATTAAGTCTGTCTTCGGTCACCTGGGAAAAGGTCTTTTCATGCGGTCTGATCAGGCCGCTCTCCCAAAGGGCAAGCCGGATGAGGCCGATGATCCCTCGTCGAACAAGGGACCTCCCCTGCCAGGAAAAACGCAAGCGATAGAGATACAGGGCCGGTGCTTCCTCTCGGATCAGGATACCCTCTTTGCGCCACTTTTCCCAAAAGACCCGGGCCCGGGTGTAACGATTTTCCGTCTCGGTATCTTGAGGCTTGATGCGTCCCAATTCCAGATGGAAGACGTTATAAGGGCTCTTTCTGAGATAGACCTCTTGTTCCTCCGGGGTGACAATGTCATAGGGAGGGGCCATTACTTCGGCCAAATTTACCCGTTTGGGATTGTATCGCCAGCCAAAAAAGGGTTTGATTTCGTTCATATCGCGGCGTTAGCTACTATAGCTTTTGAAAGGCGTCAACTAGGCTTCCTTGCTTTACGAGCCAAGTATCCTTATTTTAAAACTTGATCTCCCAAGGAGGTGGCGCATGGATCTACATACCGCTTTACAGATTGCTGGCATAGCCGCCGGGGTAGCGGCTGTGGTCGTGGCCTTTTACCTCATCGGGTTTGTTTCCAAGGTGAAGGAGACCTTAGAACAGGTAAACAAGACCCTCGGAGAAGTTTCCACCGTGATTACTGATATAGACACCGAGATCAAACCGCTTATCTCTTCGGCCCAACAGACCCTGGATCAGATGACCGAATTGGGCCAAAAAGGGGGGCGTTTGGTGGAAGATGTCTCCGCCCTGCCACCGGCGATCAAGGAATTAACTTCCACCTTTAAAGACATCTTTCGTGACCTAGCCTCGGAGATCAAAGAAACTCTATCTAAACTTGAGATGTTGATCCAAAATACCGATAAACGAGTCACTACTGAGGTACCTGAGGTCTTAAAGCAGGTGGAAGCCCTCACCGAGGAGTTAAACGCCATCGTGGGGGATGTACATCAAAAACTGGCCAAGACCGATGAATTATTCAAGGCGGTGGAGGAGGCTGGGCGGGCGAGTAAGTTGGTGGCTCAGATAGTTTCCCAAAACGTGGCTGAGGCAGCCATCGAAGTAGCGGCTGTGGCCACGGGCTTGCGCACCACCCTTAAGGTGTTGAGAGAAAAACTAAGACTAGGAGGTGTGGAAAATGTATGAAGAGAGGAAATTTTCATTTTCAACGGTATTTGTCTCCTTCCTTTTAGGGGGGCTGGTTGGGGCAGGTGTGGCCCTGCTTCTGGCCCCTCAAAGTGGCCGGGAGACCAGAGAGAGATTACGAGAGACTACCGATCAGATGAGAGAAAGGGCGCGGCTTGCCGCTGAAGAGGCTCGGCTTCGTTTGGTAAGTGCCAAGGAGGAACTGGAAGAGAAGGCCTACGATCTCAAGACCCAGGTAAGCGAAAAGGCGCAGGAATTAAAGGAAGAACTAAAGGAAAAGACCGAAGAATACGTGACCAAGGGCAAAGGCCTCATAGAAGACAAGACCTCGGCTTTGAAAGAGGCCATCGAGGCCGGGAAAGAGGCCATGGAAAAGGAAAAAGAACGTCTCCTTTCTAAGCTCAAGAAGGAAGAAAATGAGGCCTCGGCCTAGACTTTTTTCTCTGCCCAACCAAGCTTGGCCCGTAAGATTTCAAAATAGTCTCGCACGCTGGATTTAATGAGCTTTAATGGTCGGGGAGCTCGCCGAAGGAGTATCGGCTCCCCGGCTTGAAGGGTCTTATTGATATATCCGTCAATAAGCAGATGGACCTCATCGGCCCTTTTGATCAATTCCGCTTGGAAAGATTGATCCGCCGGGATGACAATAGGCCTGGCACTGAGCATAAAGGGGCAAATAGGGGTCAAGACAAAGACCTGACTGGTGGGATGGATAATCGGCCCCCCGGCGGAGAGATTATAGGCGGTGGAGCCGGTGGGTGTAGAGATGATCAAACCGTCCCCATGGTAGACGGTAAGTTCATACCGTTCAACGGTGACCTTTAGATGGATCATGTGTCCTAAAGGGCCTTTGATGATGGCTGCTTCGTTAAGGGCATAAAATCTCTCCCCAGCGTAATCCACCTGGAGCAAGAGGCGTTTTTCGATCTGGTATTCTCCTTTGGCCAGGGCATCAAGGGCCGTATAAGCCTCATCACAGGTAACCTCGGTCAAAAATCCCAGCCGCCCGAGATTGATGCCCAGGAGAGGAACATCCAGTTTATAGGCCAAGGGTGCGGTGCGTAAAAGGGTACCGTCTCCTCCGAGGACCAGGATGGCCTCGACACCCTTGGTGTCCTTTAGATCACTTGTTACCTCAAAACCGCGTTTATAAAGGCAGAGATCAATGGCCCGTTGGATGCTCGGTGGGACCTTGGCGCCTTCTTTGAGGACCAGCCAAATCTTTTTGGCCATATCTAAACATTGGTCGAGGGCTTTCAACTTGTCAAACATCTGGGCCAAAAATTTGAAAGGTCCCTAGAAAATAAGAGAATTGCTCCTAAAAAAAGAATTTGGCTATTGACAGAGAGCCCAAGGCAAGGGAAGTCTTGACCGTTCTAAGGCGGAGTTACTGGATGAGAAGGTTTTGGGGCCTGTTTTTTTTGATTTTTTGGGCCTTTCCCGGAGGGCTTTGGGCTTCTTGGCATATCGAGGCTCAAAGGATGATCTTTTATTCGCAGACCGAGACCTTGGTGGCTGAAGGTCAAGTGATCATTAAGGGTGAGGAAACGACTATCCTTTGTCCAAGGGCGAGATATGAGCTTCTGACGCATAGACTAATTCTCTGGGGGCCGGTCAAGATCCTTTCGGTTGATGGTGATTATCTTGAGGGTTCCTTTGCCTGGTTGAATTTAAAAACCTCCCGAGGGGAGAT
>CAZKEG010000190.1:0-3207 GCA_964551715.1 uncultured Thermodesulfobacteriota bacterium | reverse complement strand
CGCACAGATTTCCTTCACCAAGGGCCAGGGAGTAGATGAGGGAGAGGAGGTACTGAGTATCGGAGGGACCACGGTTACGGATTTTGAGCTTGATGCTTTTGTCAAGCAACTGAGGGAGTTTAAGGTAAGCGGCGAAACGAGCCAGAAAGGTGAGGCCGCCTTTAGAGGTGGGGATCCAAAATTTCGATTTCCTGCTGATATAATTTAAAAAGCGGTGTAATAAAAGGCCCTATGGGAGAGAATCTTCTTTTTCGACTAGCCTGTAAACCCAATTTTCTTGATCTTTCCCAGGTTTTATCTTCCCTCAAAAGTCCTTTTGTTCTCTTGGAGAGTAGTCGCAAGGCCACAGAAGATCAAAAAGACCTCCTCTTTCACGAATTGGTTGACGAACTAGTCTTTACTCCAGGTGATTCTCCTCGGGCCTTTTTGGAAAAGATTGAAGCAGCCCTTTCTCAGGGTTTTTGGCTGGCTGGTTTTTTGGCCTATGAATTTGGTTACTTTTTAGAAAATCGCCTTTTCCCTTATCGGCGATGTCCTTCCAAAGTCCCTTTGGCCTGGTTTGGGGTCTTTCGTCCGCCAATAATCTTTTCTGAGGGCCTTTTGGTTCCTGATAAAAGAAAGATTGAAATTCGTTCAGTTTCCCTAAATATGGATTTTTCGGAATATCAAAGGGCCTTTCGTCGAATCAAAGACTATATTGCCGCTGGTCATACTTATCAGGTCAATTTTACCTTGAAGTATCATTTTATGACCGAGGCCTCACCTGAAGAATTCTATTTTTCCCTACGCTCTAAGCAGCGGGTCCGGTATGCCGGCCTCATCAAGGCCAAAAATTTTTCCGTCTTAAGTTTATCTCCGGAATTATTTTTACGTCGTCAAGGTGAGCGGCTTCGGACCTCGCCGATGAAGGGCACCGCCCCTCGCGGGAAATTTTCTGAGGAAGACAAGGACATCGCTCGCTGGCTCTCTTCAGATCGAAAAAACCAGGCTGAAAACGTGATGATTGTTGATCTCTTGCGAAACGATCTAGGCCGGGTCTGTGCGCCAGGGAGTGTTTATGTGCGAGAACTCTTTAAGGTGGAACGATATGAGACCGTTCATCAGATGATCTCCACTGTAGAGGGAGCTTTGGCTCCTTCAACAGATCTTTACAAGATATTTTCGGCCCTCTTTCCTTGTGGTTCGGTGACCGGGGCCCCAAAGATTCGGACGATGGAGATCATTGCCGAACTCGAAAAAGAGCCCCGCGGTGTGTATACCGGGGCCCTTGGGTATTTTTCTCCGCATGGTGAATTTGCCTTTAACGTAGCTATCAGGACAGCGGTTCTTTCTGGGAATATTGGGGAATTTGGCATTGGCTCAGGTGTGGTCTGGGATAGTGAGGCGGAAAAAGAGTATGAAGAGTGTCGCTTAAAGGCCAAATTTTTGTTAGAAAACCCACCTGCTTTTAAATTAGTAGAGACCATGCTCTTTTTGCCAGACAAAGGTTTTCCCTTAAAAGAAGGGCACCTCAAACGCCTCTTGCGTTCTGCCGAGTATTTTGATTTTCCCGTAGAAAGAGAAACGATTGAGGCCCTTTTAGAAGAAGCCGCCTGTAAACTCACCGCTCCGGCCAAGGTCCGACTCCTGCTTGATGAACAAGGTTTCCTAGAACTTGAGGCTTACGAGTTAAAACCTATCGAGACGCCGGTAAAGATTGGGCTTATGAAGCGTCCTGTGTCTAAGGAGGAAAGACTCCTTTATCACAAGACCACCTATCGTCCTTGGTATGAAGAGGCCCGTATAAAGGCCTGGGAAGAAGGGCTCTTTGAGATAGTCTTTCTCAACGAAGAAGGGGAGTTGACCGAAGGCACCATTACCAATTTCTTTATCGAAAAGAACGGTCAACTTTTCACTCCTTGCTTGACCGCAGGACTCCTGCCCGGGGTCTTACGAGAAAATCTTCTTTCTTTGGGTAAGGCTATAGAAAGGCGTCTGACCTTGGCTGATCTTGAGACCGCTGATCGCCTCTATGTAGGAAACGCCGTTCGCGGTCTCCTTCCCGTCGAGAAATGGGTAAGACTTTTTGCTTAATTTTACCATTCTATCTTTCTGCTCGAAAAATTTATTAGAGAAAAAAGTTATGGAGCTGGTCAATGCCAGCCAGCATAGGAAATATCAGAATAGAGATAATCCAGCTCCAAATGGCCGAGGCCCAGGCCAAGATGCAAAAGGGCTGCGAAGCCAAGGCCCAAACCGAAGGCCCTCAAAATCTAATTACACAAGAATCCCCGAAAGATGAGGCCCTTCAAGAGCTTAAACTAAAGGAACAGCGGATTTTGTTTAAACTCCGTCAACGTGACCGAGAGGTCCGGGCCCATGAAGAGGCCCATTTGCTAGCTGCCGGGAGATACGCCCGAGGTGGTCCACATTATGAGTATGTTCGCGGGCCGGATGGACGGTTTTATGCCGTGGGCGGAGAGGTGAAGATAGACACCTCACCTATTCCTGGTGATCCAAAGGCCACTTTAGAAAAGGCTAGGGTGATAAAACGGGCTGCCCTGGCCCCGGTAAATCCCTCCCCACAGGATCGTATGGTCGCTGCCCAAGCCGACCGTATGGCAGCCAAGGCCTTGATGGAACTTCAAAGGCAACAATTAGAAGCCATGAAGGCCAAAATGAAGGCCCAATATAGTCACGGAGTAGCCAGATACCGTGAAATCATTTCTAACCTCCCTCCCCAGGTCTCTTTGGATATCAAGGTCTAAGTTTCTTTCCTTTTCTCTCCCCGTTCTAAAAAGGGTTTGATCAAGTCTACTGGGATGGGAAAGAGGGTGGTGGAATTGTTTTCCGCGGCTATTTCACGCAAGGTCTGTAAATAGCGCAATTGAAGAGTAATGGGATATTGTCCCATGATGCGTGCAGCCTCGGCCAATTTTTCCGCCGCCTGGAGTTCACCTTCGGCGTTGATGATCTTGGAGCGTCGCTCTCGTTCAGCCTCAGCCTGTTTGGCCATGGCCCGTTTCATCTCATCTGGAAGATCAATCTCTTTGATTTCGACCTTGGAAACCTTCACTCCCCAGGGTTCGGTATCGGCATCCAATATTTCTTGAATACGGGCATTTAGCTTCTCTCTCTCCGAAAGCAGTTCATCCAGTTCCGCTTGGCCACAGATGCTTCTCATGGTGGTTTGGGCCAACTGACTGGTGGCAAAATAATAATTTTCTA
>CAZKEG010000189.1:0-3225 GCA_964551715.1 uncultured Thermodesulfobacteriota bacterium | reverse complement strand
AAGCCTGTCTCCGAAAAGAAGTCCCTGCCATTTAGGCAGGCGAAAAACTTTTGGTTTATTAGTTCCTTTACTTGTCTCGGACCCTCTTTGGTCATTATCCAGGTCTCGCCTATGACACAGGGATTGGTGGCTTCGATCTCGCCGAGATGGGGGGTAGGATTCTTGGCGTTGATGTGGTCGATGAAGATCACCCCTGGATCACCGCGGAGCCAGGCGTTTTCCACCAACAGATCAAAGAGCTTTCTGGCTGGTATGCGGCGAACGACCTGGCCGTTTCGCGGGTTGATCAAAGGGAACTCTTCATTGTTTTGATAAGCCTTCATGAAGGCCCCGGTCACCGCCACCGAGATATTAAAGTTGGTGAGTTTGGTAAGGTCGCGTTTTACTGTGATAAATTCTTCGATGTCCGGGTGGTCAATACGAAGGATACCCATGTTGGCCCCGCGGCGAGTGCCCCCTTGTTTGATGGCCTCAGTGGCGGCATCATAGACCTGCATGAAAGAGACCGGTCCGCTTGAGACCCCATGGGTGGAGCGCACGATATCCCCTTTGGGACGCAGGCGCGAGAAGGAAAAACCCGTCCCCCCACCGGATTTATGGATAAGGGCCGTATATTTGAGGGTCTCAAAGATAGACTCCAGCGAATCCTCAATGGGTAGGACAAAACAAGCCGAGAGTTGACCAAGTTCCCGCCCGGCATTCATCAGGGTGGGAGAGTTTGGCAAAAAGTCAAGGCTGGTCATCAGTTGATAGAATTCTTCCTCGAGAGCTTCGAGATCGGCCTTTCGATCATAGAGGAGATCAGCGGCGGCAATGGTCCTGGCCACGCGGCGAAACATGTCTTCTGGACTCTCGACAGGATTTCCTTCCTCATCCCGAATGAGATAACGGCGGGCCAGGACCACCAGGGCGTTATGAGTTAAGGAAAGCTTGGTCTCAGGGAGTTTCATCCTCTTCCCCCTCGGCCTTTCTTTCATGAAATAACATTTTTAAGCTACCCGAGCCAAGATCTAAAAATATTGATATTTTATGGCTAGGAATATGAGTGAGGTCTTGATGAGAGGCCGATCTTTTGTTTACATTGCCATGACCCTAAGAGGAGGTGACGGGGATGTCTGAAGTGTCTAACACCGAACTGCCCAAACTGGAGAAAAAGCTTGAAAAGATGACCATCAAAGAATTGCGCGAGGTGGCCCTTCAGATCCCGGGGATTCAGGGCGTTCACGGCATGAATAAAGAGGAGCTCATCTCTCTCCTTAAGAAGATCTATGGAATCGAAGAAAAGCCCCGCAAGGTCGGGGGCACTATGCGGGAGCTTAAGGCCAAGGTGGCTAAATTTAAGGAATTGGCGGCCAAGGCCAAGGCCGAGGGTGACCTGGTGCGCTATGAACGCTATCGCAAATTGGCCTCCCGTTTCAAGAAACGCACTAGGCGTCTGGCAAAGGTGGCAGCTTAATCGTGGGTAAAACCATCTTTGAAACTAATTTCCCTGATTTAAAGCTAAAACACCGGGGCAAAGTTCGTGATCTTTATGAGATCGACGATTATCTGCTCGTGGTGGCCACTGACCGTATCTCTGCCTTTGATGTGGTCATGCCCACGCCTATCCCAGACAAAGGGATTATCCTCACCCAGATGTCCCTTTTCTGGTTCAATTTTTTGAAAGATCTGATAGAAAACCACCTGGTCACTGCTGATGTCTTTCAATATCCACCGAGTTGTCAAGCTTACGCCGAAGAACTCAAAGGCCGGAGCATGTTGGTGGTCAAGGCCAAGCCCTTGGCGGTGGAGTGTATCGTTCGGGGCTATTTGGCCGGCTCGGGGCTTAAGGAATACCGTCGTACCGGTACGATTTGCGGGATCAAACTCCCGCCTGGCCTTCAGGAGGCCGATCGGCTGCCGGAGCCTATTTTTACCCCCTCGACCAAGGCCCAGGAAGGGCATGATATAAACATCACCTTTGAGGAATGTGCCCGAATTATCGGGCAGGAACAGGCTGAAAGGGTCTGCGAGCTCTCTTTAAATATCTATAAAAAGGCTGCGGCCTATGCCGAGGAACGCGGTATCATCATTGCCGATACCAAATTTGAGTTTGGGCTCTATCAGGACGAGCTCATCCTGATCGATGAAGTCCTCACCCCGGATTCTTCTCGCTTTTGGCCCAAGGATCGTTACCAACCAGGCAGACCTCAAGAAAGCTTTGATAAACAGTTCCTCCGGGATTGGCTGGAGGAAATTGGTTGGGATAAAAAGTCCCCGGCGCCTGCGCTTCCTCCGGAGATTGTCGAGAAGACGAAAAGCCGTTATCTTGAAGCCTTGAAAAGACTGACGGGAAAGGATTTACCTGTTTGAATTTTAGACATTATCGTCTACCATTAAAGACGATTGACTTCACTGATGAGACCTTTTGTCTTTCTTTCCCCTGCCGTTCGCTGGATTTGCTCAATTCCATTGATTTGGTAGGGATCGTTCATCCCCCGGTAGTACGCAAAAACAAAAAGAAATACCAGATCGTGTGTGGGCGGGGGCGTTTGGTGGCGGCGAAAAGGCTTGGCCTTCAAAGGGTCATGTGTAAAGTCCTCCCGGCCTGGGTGGATGACCTTTCCTGTCTGATGATTGCCTTTGAGGAAAATATCACCACCAGAGGGTTCAATATTATTGAACAGGCCCTGGTAATTGAGAAATTTCTCCATTATCTCTCCGAAGAAAAGGTCATAGAAGATATCCTTCCGCGTTTGGGATACCGCCCAGCCTATAAGAATCTAGAATTTCTCCTCAAGCTGAATTTTTTAGAAGACGAGATCAAGACCTTAGTCTGTGAAGAGATTATTCAACCCCAGTTGGCCATAAGGCTCCTTGACCTTAAGGAGACGGATCGTCAGGCGCTGGCTAGGCTCTTGGTCACCTTAAGGCCCGGGGCTAATCGTCAACGTCAGATCCTAGAGATCCTTCAGGATCTCTCCCGTAAAGAAGAAAGGCCCATTTATCAGATCTTAAAAGAGCCAGCGATAGAAGAAATCTTGAACCATGAGAAGCTAAACCCTCCTCAAAAGACGGAAAAACTTTATTCCTATCTCCGAAAGAGGCTATTCCCAAGGCTGGTGGCTCAAGAAGAAGCCTTTCATAAATGGGCTGATAAGTTGTCCGGGGCCGGTATTCGTGTCATCCCTTCTCAGGCCTTTGAAAAGGATACCTATTTTCTCCAAATAGAATTTCGAAACTCTG
>CAZKEG010000188.1:0-3247 GCA_964551715.1 uncultured Thermodesulfobacteriota bacterium | reverse complement strand
GGTAGGCTTCTAAGACCTCCTTGGTCTTCTTTTTGGCCCTGATTACGTCTGGTTCGTCAAAGGGATTTAGGTTTAACCAGACCCCGGTCAGGGCCACGGCCAATTCCCAACGGATACATTCGGCCCCTAATTCATAGCGATCTTCTAACCAATAGGGGCGAAGGGCAAAACCGGCCTCTTTTAGATCGGAGAAAAGCCTTCGATAGAGATCTTGCCGCCCGCGCAGGCCTAGATAGACAAAAATCCGGTCAGGGCCATATACCGTGGGAGAGCCCGGGGTCTCACCGACGATAGGTATGATGCCGGTATATTCCTTGCCAAGGCTTTCGGCCACCAATTGTTCGATCCAAAGGGAGAAGGGGCGAAGGATAGGGTCAGCGAGGATGGTCAATTTGTCCTGACCGTTAAAAAAGCGCTCGGCAATATATTCTGAAAGCCAGGCTGCTGGATTGTACTCCCAGGGAATGTTTGGAGAACAGGTCTCAAGCATTTCCTTGGCAGAATTAAGAAAACGTTCAATATTAAGCCCCATAAGGGCTGCGGGTAAAAGACCGACGAAGGTTAAGGCTGCATACCGGCCCCCGACATCGGCTGGGTTTAAAAAGACTCGACGAAAGCCCCTTTCTTCCCCGAGTTTGTGCAAAGGGGTCCCTTCATCGGTGATGGCTACGAAATGGGCCCCGGGATCAGAGACCTTGGCCGAGACCCTTTCCCAAAAATATTCAAAATGGGCTTTGGTCTCGATGGTGGTCCCAGACTTACTAGCAATGATAAAAAGGGTACGAGTAAGATCGTACTCGGTCTCCACCTTGGCGATCTCTTCTGGATCGGTGGAATCAAGGACATGAAGGGTGGGGAAACCAGGCTCCGGGCTAAAGATCTTGGAAAGGGCCAGGGGAAAGAGGCTTGATCCCCCCATGCCACAATGAACCACGGTATCGAAATTTTCTTTGACCTCCTCGGCAAAGGCCTTAAGGCCTTTCACCTCTTGCTCCATCAACCTTGGGGTCTCAACCCACCCTAGACGATTTTTTATCAAGGCCTGTTTTTCCGGATCGTCGGTAAAAGCCGAGGGATCCTTAGCCAAGATCTTCCTCAAAATTTCCTGCTTCTCCTCCTCCGAAAGACGCGTGGGCCGGCGCAGCTCCATGGAATACCTCCTTCTTGAATTTGTCTCGCTATTAAAGCCAAATTTTCAAGGCTTTGCAAAAACTTTTCTTCAGGTTCAGTCCTACTTTTTGATTTGCTTGTCTTCTTTTTGAAGAAAAAACGGTCACACAAGGCCCTTTGGCAAAATAATTTTTTGATTGATGACAGACGAAGAAAAGCGTATATTTGGAGTATGAAATGGGTCCGGTCTTTCCTCATTCCCATAACCTTGATCCTCTTCGGAGCTATGGTTATTGCCTCCAAAGGAGGGCGTATGAAGCTTACCTCCTCTGCCTTTAAAGACGGTGAGCGCATCCCGATTAAATACGTAATGCCCGGTGCCGGCGGGCAGAACGTCTCTCCTCCACTTTCTTGGCAAGGGGCACCCAAGGGGACCAAATCCTTTGTCCTCCTCTGTGTAGATCCTCACCCCATAGCCAGAAACTGGGTCCACTGGATGGTCATTAACATCCCGGCTGAGGTGGATCATCTCCCCGAAGGGGCCTCAAGAAAAGCAATGCCTCCCGGGAGCAAAGAACTCCAAAACTCTTTTGGTTTTGTGGGTTACGGAGGGCCGCAGCCTCCTCCGGGTACTGGTGAGCATCCGTATGTCTTTACTATCTACGCCCTTGATGTGGATCACCTTGATTTACCCGAGGCCACCAGTTTGGGGGCCTTGGAAAAGGCCATCACTGGCCATATATTAGCTAAGGCCTCTCTTACCGGCTATTTCAGTCGTTAAGGAGGAAGATGAGCGAAAAGATCAAGATCTCCAAGAGAAGGATCATCACCAAGAAACCCCTTGTTCTCCCTGGGCAGCATCGCATTATTTGCCCTTATTGTGGAAACGATGAAGACTTCTTGGAAGTGGCTGAAAACGTCACCATCACCACCCGCTACATCCAAAACGAAGACGGGAGTTTTACCCCGGTGGCTGATGACACGGAGCTGATGGGTGAGGTGCACTTCTACTGCGGGCGGTGCCATGCAGATTTAACCCAATATCACAGTCGTTTCTTAGAGATGCTCTTTTAAAATGCGACCTCCTTGGGCCATCACCTCTAATCGTGCCTTACGTAAACATTATCATGAATTACAGGCAGGGGATCTCTTCCTCGGCATGTTGAATATCAAACCTTCGGAAGAATACCTCTTTGCCGACCTCCTTGACCGCGGCATAGAGGCCTTCCCCCCACTCATGGCCCAGTATCTATCTCGCTCAAAGTGCCTTCAGGCCCAGGTCTACGAAAAATATATGCCACCCCTTACCTTTGTCGCCCGGGATAGGCACGATCTTATCCGGGCGGTAAATCTCTATGGCGAGTATGGTATCTCGGCGGTGATTACCAAACAGAATCGCTTCAACTGTGGGCTTGGCATCCACTTTTGGGAAAACTTTGAGACCTTGTATAGTTTTGTCACCCTCACTAATCAGTCCTTCCTTTTGGGGAACCTCTTCTATCCCTTTGTAGTCCAGCCCTTCATCAAAGACGTTACCGATGTACGGGTGGTCATCCTTGGTGACTATATCGAGGCCTACAGCCGAAAAAATCCCCATAACTTCCGGAACAATCTTTACTTCGGCGGAGAGGCCAGAGAATACCCTCTTTCTGAAGAAGAATTGGCCCTTTGCCAAGAGGTGATGAAACGCGGGCGTTTCCCCTATGCTCATATTGATCTCATGGTTACTCCAGAAGGAAAGGTCTATCTCTCCGAAATAAACCTTCGAGGGGGTCTAAAAGGAGCCAAGATCTCTACCGAGGCCTATCAAGCCAAGATTGAGGCCATCCACCAAGAGTTTCTCAACCGTTGGTTGGCTGAACACCCAGAGGCTCAAATTATTTCTTAGTTAACGACTCCTTGGCATACTCAAGGGAAAGGCCAAGAGGAAAGATTCACCGCTTTGGGTAAATGGGTTCCCCTTGACCAAAGCCACGAAGATCTCCTTCTTAACTACACTTAAGCCCTGAAGCGGCCCTTCAAAGGCCCCGGTTAAGGGGAGGAGTTCATACCCGATCGAGGTATGGGTAAGGACCAAGACCTCTCCAGAAGAATAGGCCGGCACCCCAGGGATCAGATCGTGATGGGCACTCTTGTT
>CAZKEG010000187.1:0-3274 GCA_964551715.1 uncultured Thermodesulfobacteriota bacterium | reverse complement strand
CCTCACAAAGAAATAAGGATCATGCATTTCAATAATCTTATAGACATCTAAGAAGAGGGTGGTCTTGCCCTTGATGATCGAAGAACCCAAGACTCCTTCTATCTGATAAAGGCGCTCATCTAGGTCGACGCTGGTCTGGATGCTGTCAACGATGCGGGAGACCAAAAAGGCCACTTCTTTTTCCCCTTCGGCAAAGACCAGGAGATGATATTCATCTTGTTCAGGCAAGGGCTGAATAGGTAGATAATTTTCAAGACGAATGATCGGGACGCTGCAGCCTCGATATTGAACGATCTCTTTTCCACCGACAAACTCGATCTTGTCGGCCGATATCTTATCCAGCCGAGCCACCAAGGCCAGCGGAATGGCAAATTGCTCTTCTGGAGAGACGTTGAAGAGCAGGATAAATTGCTGATCGTCTTCTTTTGTTGTCTGGAGAGCGGCTTCTTCCTTGATCCGATCCACTTCCTCTACTTTCAGACCTACCTTACGGGACAGCCCAACCACGTCCAAGATCAAGGCCACTCGACCATCGCCCATGATGGTGGCCCCGGCATAGACGGTGATCTCCTTAAAATGTTTCCCCAGGGGTTTGACCACGATCTCTTCGGAGTCCCAGATGCCGTCTACCATAAGTCCGAAATCCATGGCCCCGGTATTAAGAATGACCAGACTTTCATTTCCGTTAGATTCGGTTTCCAGGCCAAGGATCTTGGAAAGGCGTATCACCGGGATGATCTCACCGCGAAGGCGATAGAATTCAGAATGCCCGACAAGGTGGATATTTTTTCTGGCCTCTTCAGAAGAGAGACCGACCAGCTCTCGCAAATTGACCTGTGGGATGGCAAAACGTTGACCACCACAGGTAACTACCAAGGCCGGAATGATGGCCAAGGTGAGCGGAATCTTAAGCCGGACCGTAGTTCCAGAACCAAGTACTGTCTGAATATCGATGCTGCCACCAAGTTTTTCCACATTGGTCTTGACCACATCCATGCCTACGCCGCGCCCAGAGATATTGGTCACCTTTTCTGCGGTGGAAAAACCCGGTTTAAAGATGAGGCTTAAGGCCTCGCGGTCGCTGAGTTTTTCAGCCTCAGAGGGAGAGATAAGGCCTTTTTCTATGGCCTTGGCCTTGAGCTTATTCACGTCGATCCCGCGGCCATCGTCTTCGATCTCGATCACTACCTGACCGCCTTCATGATAGGCCCGAAGGACTAGAGTCCCCACCGGAGGTTTACCTAGCTGGACACGGTGGTCCGGGTCTTCTATTCCATGATCAATGGCATTTCTGACCAAGTGGGTTAGAGGATCTTTAATGGCCTCGATGATGGACCGGTCAAGTTCAGTGTCTGCACCTTCGATGCGCAGGTTTACCTTTTTTCCGGTAGAGCGGGCGAGGTCTCGCACAATTCGAGGGAATTTATTGAACACGTTACCAATGGGCTGCATCCGCGTCTTCATGATCTTCTCTTGAAGCTCGGTGGTCACCAGGGAGAGACTTTGCGAGGCGTTGAGGAGTTCCGGGTCGTTTATGCGAGAGGCAATTTGGACCAGACGATTACGCGAGAGTACCAATTCTCCGGCAAGATTCATGAGCTGATCAAGGAGCTTCACGTCTACCCGGACGTGGGTCTCGGTAAGGGTTACGTGAGGGACTCCCTTGTCTTCCTTTTTGGGCTTGGCAGCCTGAGGGGCTGGAGTAGGCTTGGCCTCTTCTTTTTTAGCCGTAGGTTCTTGTGGTTCTGTCTTTTCTGAAGGGGTATCCTCTTTAGCTGCTTCTTTAGAAGCTTCCTCTTTAGCCGGTTCCTCAGCCTTCTCAACTTTTTTGACCGCTGCTTCAGGCTCTCGGGCCTTTTCCTGAGGCGCACTACCTCCCTTGGCCCTTTCCGCTACTTTGTCAGCGAAGTTACGTAAATCGACCAAAAAGTCTAAATAGGTCTCGTCTACCGGTTCTTGTCCGGTCTCTTCTAAGGCGGCAATAATAGCCTTGATGTAATCTACGGCCTTGAGCAGCATATCGGTGATCTCTTCATCCACCGCCACCAGGCCGTCTCTCAATTTGGAAAGGATGTCCTCGGCGAAATGGGCAATGGCTTCCAAAGTCTTGAAGCCAAAGAAGCCCGCCGTGCCCTTGATGGTATGGATGGTGCGGAAGATGCTTGAAAGGAGCTCTCGGTCATCCGGGCGTTGTTCTAATTCTACGAATTCTTCGTCAAGCCTTTCGAGGTTTTCTTTGGCCTCGGTAATAAAGTCTTTGAGGACATCTTCTTCAAAGCCCATTACCTACCTCCTAATAATTTATTGACCTTGCCATTGGTAACAGATCGTACGACCAATGGTCTTGCGGACAAATCCTTGGGGAAGGGGATGTGGGGTTTCGGTGGCCCCTAAAAATAGATAGCCTTTGGGTTTCATCACCTTGGCGATCTTGTTAAGCACCTGTTGTTTGACTTCCGCCGAGAAATAGATCAACACATAGCGGCAAAAGACCACGTCAAAAGGTCCAAAACCAGGAGGGAATGGTTCTACCAGATTCAATTTGCGAAAGGTGATCATGCGCCGAAGCTTTTCGCTGATCACCCATTTAGAACCGTTCTGTTTGAAATATTTGACCAAGAAAGTCACCGGAAGGCCGCGGTTTACCTCGATCTGAGAATAAGCCCCACTTTGGGCCCTTTTGATGGCCTCTTGCGAGATGTCTGTGGCCAAGATCTCGATGCGCCAGGAAAGGAGCTCGGGAAAATATTCATGAATAATCATGGCGATACTATAGGCCTCTTGCCCGGTGGAGACCGCGGCTGACCAGAACTTTAGACATTTTTCGGCCTTTCGGAGTTCCTTTAATTCCGGGATAACCGTGGTCCGCAGGGCCTCAAAGGGGTGTTGATCTCGAAAAAAATAGGTCTCATTAGTGGTCATGGCCTCCACAATTTCGTCTCGAAGACGAGGGGTGAGCTTACGGGAGGCCTCATGGTAAAGATCGTCTATCCCTTTAAAGCCTAAGGCTTTGGCCAGCTCATTTAGACGACTCTCCAAGAGATAGGTCTTCTCCTGTTTTAGCTGAATACCACTTGATTTGGCCACTAAATCCGAAAAAAAATGAAAGACTTCCGGCCTCATGCTGCGATCCGTTGTCTGAAGATTTGCTGCAAGACCTTGGGGATTTCAGGCAAAGGTAAAACCCAATCCGCTAAACCGGCTTCAACCACGGCCCGGGGCATACCGTAGACCACCGAGGTGGCTTCATCCTGAGCGATAATAAGGGCCCATT
>CAZKEG010000186.1:0-3285 GCA_964551715.1 uncultured Thermodesulfobacteriota bacterium | reverse complement strand
AACCAGGCCATATCTACGGCCAAATCCCGTCAATCCCTAAATCGCTCAATTTGGGACTTATTTTTTTCGGCAGATAGCCCGACACATTAAGGGGAGATTTGACGGAGCTTAATTTTGTCTTTTCGGTTGGTAGGTGAAGATCCCCGAGGTATGTTTGGGCTATGATTCCTTATCCCGAAATCAATCCGGTCATTGTCCACGTAGGTCCTTTGGCCATCAGATGGTATGGCCTAATGTATCTTTTTGGGTTTCTGGCTGCTTATTACCTTGTAAGGTATCAGCTACGAGAAAAGGGCCGCGAGGACCTTATCCCCCGACTCGATGACCTCATCTTTTGGCTGGCCATCGGCCTGATCATTGGTGCCCGTCTTGGACACGTCTTTTTCTATTTTCCGGGCTATTATCTTCGCCACCCACTAGAGATCCCTGCCCTTTGGCATGGAGGAATGTCGTTCCACGGAGGGCTTTTGGGGGTCATTATCACCGGCCTGATCTATAGCAAACGCCACAAGCTTGATTTTTGGTTTTGGGCCGACCTTTTTGTCGTCCCGGCTCCCATCGGTCTAGGACTGGGTCGTATCGGGAATTTTATCAATGGTGAATTATACGGGCGCCCCACTAACGTCCCCTGGGCCATGATTTTTCCCAAAGGAGGCCCTATCCCCAGACATCCTTCCCAAATCTACGAGGCCCTAGGAGAAGGGCTTCTCCTTTTTCTCATTATGTGGAAGACACGCCGTAAACCCTGGCCCTCGGGATGTAAACTGGCCCTTTTCCTGGTTTCTTACGGAATAATCCGCTTTTTTATCGAGTTCTTTCGTGAGCCAGACGAAGGCGTGCCCCTTACCTTTGGCTGGATGACCCGGGGGCAGGTCTTCTGCGCCCTGATGATCATCGCCGGAATTATACTCTTTTTTGGCGTTGGCCAGAAAAGAAATACCAGGGAATAAACAACTTGCGCTAGGTACTCTTTAGCAGGCGACCCAAGGCTTGGACTTCTCGAAAAATGGCCACAAAGCTCTCCAAATCGTGGTTTTTGGCTATTTGGGCCAATCTTTGAGCTGCCTCAAGATAACGTCGGCGCATCTCCTCTCCGGCAGGATTATCAAATTGGATGGCCCCGTAAAGATGAGGATCTTGGTCGGCAAAACGGGCTAATATATCTAATTGGCGCACAAAACTCGGCGTGGCCAAGGCCTTCAATTTTTCTATATCAATCTCGGCATCATCGATGAGTTTACCCAAGGCAAGGAGCATGAAATGATTGATCACCTGAATGATGGCCATAGCCTGATCATGCTCCTCAGGTGAGATAACTATCGCCTCTCCGCCACAGGCCGTAACAAAATCTTTAAACCACGAAAACCAACGGCGGCCTCGAGCCGGCCAAAGGGCTACTTTTTGCCCCTTTAAATCAGGCTCCCCTGGACCGAACAAGGGATGGGCCGCCACCACCTCACATTTGGTATAACGAAGCATGGCCTCGGTCTGAAGTTTTTTTAGGGAACAAAGATCAATGATTCCCTTCCCTTCCGAAAGTAAATGGCCTATTTCTTGTAGAACCGAATCAAAGGACGGCATGGGTACAGAAAGAATCAGGACTTCGCTTTGAAGGGCAAGATCTCGGTTGCTCAGGGGAGTATGTAGATCGGAGACCAAGACCTCATAGCCTTCCCTTTCAAACAGGCGCTTAAACCAGCGCCCCATCCGACCGGCACCGCCAACAATCCCTACCAGAGGCTTTTGGGAAAAATTTTCTTCCATATAGATGGAAGTTACTCAGCGGAAAAAGGGAGTGCAACTCAAAAAACACAGGCACAAATTCGAGAAGATTTATTAATCAATGATAATCTTCGGCAGGCCTCTCTGGTTTCCATGGGTAGCCATCGCCCACGGCGTGAAAGAAAGTACCATCGCCCATGCCGATATCTAGCTACTTTGGCCCCGTGATAATACATAAGGAATTTGACCTCGTTTTGGAGATAGGTTAGACCAGAATCCTGAACGCGGGCTTGTTCCACTCGAAAAAAAATCTTATATCCTCCATAAAAAATAGCGAGCGCGAGGAGCAAGACCCCTAAACTTTTCCACCACAAACCTTTCCTACTCATAGTCTAAACCATAAGCCTCCTTGTTTAAGGTTCAATTAATCGCCCTTGATGTATTTATGGGCATAAAGACGGACGTGATGGCCTTCAAGGACGTGAAAAGTTTGGATCTTCTTGAGGAGTAAGGGAGAAAATTGTCCCAGGGGCAAATAAAGGACCTTTTTTCCTTGTCTTGCGGCAAAACTTTTGGCCAGGGCCGTGGGTGGCCTCTTGGCAATATAGACGATGTATTTTTCTAAAGAATAATCGATAGCGGCTAATAATAAACGCTCTGATTTGGTACGAGCTAGGTCAAAAAAGGGATCTTCCCAAACATCAAAGACCCGCATCGGCGGATAGGTCAACATAAAGCCACCATAATGGCAGCGCGAAATACCCGGACCGATGACCACCTCACCTGCCCTGGTAGCGTAAAAGGCCATGTCTGACTCTTGGTCATGTTCCCCGTGCCAGGTGAGCTTCCAAGGATAACGTTCCCGGCCTTGGGCATCTGGTAAATCTTCGTCGAAGATGACCACCACCGAGCCCACCTTACCGGAAACAGGCCTCTCTTCCCGCACATAGATCCGCCCTTCATACCAATGCCGAATAGTTTCACGAAGGTCTATACCGTCTTTTATAGAGACCAAAAAGGGTTCAACCCGGCGCAGGTCTTCGGCCAAGATACGAAGGGCCCGTTTCATCACCATGCGCCCAAAGCCTTCGACCACCAGATCTTCCGGGGGAAAGGAACAGATGTTCACCCCCCGCCAAGATTCTTTCCACTCCCCTCGACGGCGTTCTACCGGCTTCTTCTTGATGGGTAACAACCGACGCCGGAGGCTCTTTACCTTGCGGAAAAATCTTATTTTTTTCTGTGGTTTTAAAAGATCCTCCAGAGTGATCCTTATCGGGGCTAGATCCGGTTGCTCGGTCTGATAAGGGTAGCGAGTGGCCACCTCCCAAAGTTCCCAAGCAAAATCATCATTAACCGCTCCCCGAGCCGCCACCAAAAATTGATAAAAGTCTGGGGTAAGACGACCGTTCAAGAAGGCATAATTTCGGGCAAACTGTCGCAGGATCTGAAGGTGTCTTGGCGAGACCTCTTCTCTGTTCTTCTCCCAATGTTGCTCAAGGGCTTCTTCAAGAAGTTCTTCATAAAGATTCAGCCGATCAAGGGGAAGACAACCCCCTTCTC
>CAZKEG010000185.1:0-3290 GCA_964551715.1 uncultured Thermodesulfobacteriota bacterium | reverse complement strand
TCCATAGTTCTATCCTCCCACAGATTTATCTCTCCGACAAACCCGGGGCGGTTCAAACCCTTGTGTATCAAAGGATTGAGTCCAGGAATGACGCTATGACGCTATTTTCCCTTTCTCTGGGCAAGTGAAAAAAAGAAGTAATAAAAAAGAGGTAAATCGGGGGAAATTATACGTAAAGCGTACGCAAAGGAGAATCCTCTTTTGGCGGGATTTCCGGAAACCATTGGGAGAATTGGCGCGCCCGGGAGGACTCGAACCTCCAACCTTTGGATTCGTAGTCCAACGCTCTCTCCGGTTGAGCTACGGGCGCACCAGGCAAGAGCTAAATTAACTTCTCTTTCTCCCTTTGGCAAGGTTTGTTTTCGATTAAAGCGTTTCCCAATTTGAACAATTGGGGCAGATCCAGGTAATTCCATTGCAGGAAAAACGTTTAGGGCCATTGGCCATACAATTTTGGCAGATAAGATAGCCGCATTTTTGGCACTTATAACAAAGGGGCATTTCTTCTCCACAGACATCACAACGCCCACTTACCGTCTTTTGACGTCTAAGGCACCTTTGAGGCTGCCCTGATTTCTGAAGCATATATATCCTCGCCAAAGGGTTTTATAATAGAAAAAATTTTATAGGTGTCGATTTAAAAATAAAGACTGCTTGCGAGGAAAGATTGGGAGCAGTTTAATAGTTGAAAATAGAGTCTTTAAAAGTTGTCTTGGGGGAAATATGTTCACTAAACTTTTGGCCAAGATTGTAGGTACCAAAAACGAACGCGAGCTCAAACGTCTACGGCCTATCGTGGTCCGTATTAACGAGCTTGAGCCTCAGATAAAAAAGCTTTCTGATGCCGAATTAAAGGCCAAGACGCCCGAATTTAAGGAGCGTTTGGCCCGGGGAGAAAGTCTTGATGATCTTCTTCCCGAGGCCTTTGCCGTAGTCCGAGAAGTCGGACGTCGGGTGCTTGGGATGCGTCATTTCGACGTCCAGCTCATGGGAGGGATTGTGCTTCACGAGGGAAAGATCGCCGAGATGAAGACCGGCGAAGGGAAGACCTTGGTGGCCACCCTCCCGGCCTATCTCAACGCCCTTACCGGAAAAGGGGTCCATATTGTTACCGTGAATGACTATCTGGCCAAGCGCGACGCCAAGTGGATGGGTGAAATCTATCGTTTCCTAGGGCTTTCGGTGGGAGTGATTGTTTCTGGAATGGACGACGCGGAACGAAAGAAGGCTTACGCCTGCGACATCACTTACGGGACAAACAATGAGTTCGGTTTCGACTACCTGCGAGACAACATGAAGTACTCCCTGGAGGATATGGTCCAGCGAGGGCATTATTACGCCATTGTGGACGAGGTGGATTCTATTCTAATTGACGAGGCGCGGACCCCTCTGATTATTTCCGGCCCTTCGGAGGAGTCCACAGAGATTTACTATCATATTGACAAACTCGTTCGCCAATTAAAGAAAGAGGTACACTTCACCATCGAAGAGAAGACCAAGACGGCCATGCTCACCGAAGAGGGCGTGGCCGAAATGGAACGCCTCTTGGGGATCGAAAATCTTTATGATCCTCGACACATGAATTTGGTCCACCACATCAACCAAGCCTTACGGGCTCATCATCTCTTCCATCGGGATGTCGATTACATCGTCAAAGACGGCAAAGTGATCATTGTAGATGAATTTACCGGGCGCCTTATGCCCGGGCGTCGGTGGAGCGATGGGCTCCATCAGGCCATCGAGGCCAAGGAAGGAGTGCGTATTGAGCGCGAGAATCAGACCTTGGCCACAATCACTTTTCAGAATTACTTCCGCATGTATGAGAAGCTAGCCGGGATGACTGGTACCGCGGAGACCGAGGCCACCGAATTTAAAGAAATTTACGACCTGGACGTGGTGGTCATTCCCACCCACAAACCGATGATCCGGGTTGATTATCCGGACGTGGTCTATCGCACCGAACGTGAGAAGTTTGAAGCGGTGGTCAAAGAGATCGTTGAGCTCTATAAACAGGGCCGTCCGGTGTTGGTGGGGACGACGAGCATAGAGAAGAGCGAGCGGCTGTCTCGCATGCTCAAGAAAAAGAAGATTCCGCACCAGGTGCTAAATGCCAAATACCATGAAAAAGAGGCGGCTATTATTGCTCAGGCCGGTCGTTCTGGGGCGGTGACTATCGCTACCAATATGGCTGGTCGAGGGGTAGACATCTTACTTGGTGGTAACCCCGAGGGCTTGGCCAAGGAAGCTCTGGCCACTGAGGGCTATGACCTTGATAGCATTGATTCTGCTGCCTGGAACGAAGCCTTGCAGATGGCCAAGAGCGGGGAAGATCCGACCAAGAAATATCCAGAGCGCTGGGCTGAGGTGCTTTATGAGAAGGTAAAAGAATGCCAAAAGGACTATGAAAAAGTAAAGGCCCTGGGTGGGCTCCATATCATCGGTACCGAACGCCACGAATCCCGTCGGATCGATAACCAGCTCCGTGGGCGGGCCGGTCGTCAGGGAGATCCAGGGTCTTCCCGTTTTTACCTCTCCCTTGAAGACGAACTCTTGAGGCTTTTTGGCTCGGATAAGCTTCAAGGGCTTATGGACAAACTAGGTATGGAAGAAGGCGAGCCTATTGAGCATTCCTTTCTTTCTAAGGCCATCGAGCAGGCGCAGAAGAAAGTCGAGGCCCATAACTTTGAAATTCGTAAACACCTCCTTGAGTATGACGACGTAATGAATCGGCAGCGGGAGGTCATTTACAACCAGCGTAAAGAGATTCTGGCCAGCGAGAGCATCAAAGACTGGATTCTCAACATGATCGACGATGTAGTGGCCAATATCGTCGATGAGTTCGCGGAGGAAAAGGCGCCTCCTTCGGAATGGGATCTCAAGGCCCTTTCGGAACGGTTTCGCGGGATCTTTGGGTTTGTGCCGGAAATTCCTGAAGAAGTGCGGGATGCCGAAGAATTGATAGAGGCCTTGAAAGATCAGGCTTATAAGGCCTATGAGCATAAGGAGGAGGAACTTGGCGAAGAACTTTTGCGTCAACTCGAACGTATGTTTCTCCTCCACACCATCGATGCCCTTTGGAAAGATCACCTCCTTTCCATGGATCGTTTGCGAGAGGGTATAGGCCTTCGCGGTTATGCCCAGCAAGATCCCCTCCAGGAGTACAAGCGTGAAGCCTTTGAGATGTTTGCCCAATTGGTCGAGCGCATCAAGGAGCAGACCTTGGGTTATCTCTATCGAGTGCAGGTTACACAGGAAGAGGAAGTGGAGCGTTTAGAGGAAGAACGTCGGCG
>CAZKEG010000184.1:0-3317 GCA_964551715.1 uncultured Thermodesulfobacteriota bacterium | reverse complement strand
GTGGCATGCTGAAGTTTTTAATAAACTGCGAGATTTTAAGGCCTATAAGGAAGAGACAGCCCTTTTACGCCTGGGTCTTAATTGGCTCAAAAAGACCGTCTTTAGAGAGGTCTTTGAGAAGGGAGATTAAGCCTTCTTTTTGGGTTCATAAAGGCAAAGGGGTTCGGCCTCTAGGAAATCGCCAGTGGCCTCATAGGCCCTAGCCCGACAGCCGCCACAAACCTTTATATATTCACAGCGGCCACATTTACCCTTATAGGCCTTAAAATCTCGCAGTTTATTAAAAACTTCAGCATGCCACCAAATTTCAGGAAAACTCTTTTCTCGAAGAGAGCCGCAATTGAGTTCCAGATACCCACAGGGTTGGATGATACCCCGATGGGAGATAAAACAAAAACCTGTACCAGCCAGGCATCCTCGGGTCACAGCGTCAAGGCCAAAGGTCTCATAGGTGACTTCTTTGCCTTCTTCCCGCGCCCGTTGCCGTAAGATACGATAATAATGGGGAGCGCAAGTAGCCTTTAGATGAAAGCCTTTGGGCACCTTTTCTCTCTGTTCATAGAACCAATGGAGGACCTCTTCATATTTTTCAGCAGGGAGGGCCTGAGCCGCCAGTTCTTTTCCTCGCCCTACCGGGACCAAGAGGAAGATATGGTGGGCTACTGCTCCCAGTTTTACGGCCAACTCCAGAGTTTTGGGTATCTCTTCCAGATTAATGGCAGTCACCGTGGTATTGATTTGGAAGGGGATACCGACTTCTTTTAGGATTTCGATCCCTCTTAAGGCCCCTTCAAAGGCCCCTTTGACCTGGCGGAAATTATCATGAGCCTCGGCTGAGGCGCCATCAAGACTGATCGAGACCCGGGCGATGCCAGTTTCTTTCATCTTTTGGGCGATTTCTTTGGTGATTAAGGTTCCGTTGGTGGCTACCACAGGCCGGAAACCCAATTCCGAAGCGCGTTTCGCCAGGAGAAAGATATCTTTACGAAGGAGGGGTTCGCCGCCAGTGAGGATGATGATGGGCGTTCCTACTTCCTTTATTTCCTCTAGGATACGAAGGCATTCTTCAGTGGTAAGCTCGTTTTCGTATGGGCCTTGGTCTGCCGCCGCTCGGCAGTGAACGCAATTGAGGTTGCAATGACGGGTAAGTTCCCAGGCGATCAATCGAGGGACGAATTGAGGGCCTTCGGGATGAGCACCGGGATGTCCAGGATGTTTGGCCATCTCTGCCTCCTGTCAAGAAGTTGCTCTAAGCTTAACTAAAAAACCCCTTTTTGACCACGAAATTTGATTTTTTGACCTTAGAATGAACGGCTTCTCGTTGCAGGATGACCAGAAATATGTTAAATCCCTTGAGTACAAAGGGTTTTACCTGAGGGCCGAGGTGGCGGAACTGGCAGACGCGGCGGACTCAAAATCCGCTGGGCTTCGCGCCCGTGAGGGTTCGACTCCCTCCCTCGGCACCAGGTTTTCCTCCCTGCAGGTTCTCAAGACTCCACATTTGGAGGTTTTCATGAAAAAGCCGATGACCTTGGCCGAGAAATTGTTGGCCACTCGCGCCGGATTGGAAGTAGTAGAACCAGGTCAGTTGGTCGATGTCCCTGTGGATTTGGCCTTGGCAAACGATATTACCGCTCCGATTGCCATCAAGATCTTTCGTGAGGCCAATATCGGTCGTCTCTTCGATCGCACCAAGATCGCCCTAGTCTTAGATCACTTCACCCCCAATAAAGACATCCAGAGTGCCGAACAAGTTCGTCTCTGCCGCGAGTTTGCCAAAGAACAAGGGATTATCCACTATTTTGAGGGTGGCAATTGTGGGATCGAACACGTTCTCCTCCCTGAGCAAGGGCTGGTGGTTCCCGGAGATATCGTTATCGGGGCTGATAGCCACACCTGTACCTACGGAGCTTTGGGGGCCTTTGCCACCGGGGTCGGGTCTACGGATCTTGCCGCTACCTGGATCACTGGGCGGACCTGGTTCAGGGTCCCAGAGACGATCAAGTTTGTTTATTACGGAAGGCTAAGGCCCTGGGTTACCGGTAAAGACCTCATCCTCTACACCATTGGTGATATCGGGGTCGATGGGGCCCTTTACAAGGCCATGGAGTTTACCGGTGAAGTAATCAAGAAACTCCCGATGCACGAGCGTTTTACCATGGCCAATATGGCCATTGAGGCCGGGGGCAAGGTGGGGTTGATTGAGCCCGACCGAGTCACCCTAAATTTTGTTCGCAAACATGCCTCAAGGGAACCAAAGGTCTTTAAGAGCGATCGAAAGGCTAAGTATCTTGAGGTCATCGAATACGATTGCTCAAAGATAGAACCCCAGGTGGCCTTTCCCCACCTTCCCTCAAATACTAAGTCCATCAGTGAGGTAGGGCGTATTAATATCGATCAAGTGGTCATCGGCTCTTGTACTAATGGGCGTTTAGAAGATTTGGCCCTGGCGGCCAAGATTCTAAAAGGCCGAAAGGTAAATCCCAATGTCCGCCTGATCGTTATTCCTGCCACACCAAAGGTATATCATGAGGCCCTACGCAAGAAATACCTCCAAATCTTTATCGAGGCTGGAGCCATTATCAGTCCGCCAACTTGTGGTCCTTGTCTTGGAGGGCACATGGGTATTTTGGCTAAGGGAGAACGGGCGGTCTCCACCACCAATCGCAATTTTGTTGGTCGGATGGGACATCCCGAGAGTGAAGTTTACTTGGCCAGTCCTGCGGTGGCGGCGGCCTCAGCGGTGCTTGGCCGTATTGCCAGCCCCGAAGAACTCGGGCTAAAGGAGGAGGGAAGATGAAGATTAAGGGAAAGGTCTGGAAATTTGGTGATAATGTGGACACAGATGTCATTATCCCTGCCCGTTACCTAAATACCTCTGATCCGCAGGAACTGGCCAAACACTGCATGGAAGATGCCGATTCAGAGTTTGCCAAAAAGGTAAAGCCTGGAGATATCATCATTGCCGGGCGTAATTTCGGTTGCGGTTCCTCTCGAGAACACGCCCCCATAGCCATTAAGGCCGCGGGAGTGGCCTGTGTGATTGCCGATAGCTTTGCCCGTATCTTTTATCGTAATGCCTTTAACACCGGGCTCTTGATCCTAGAGAGCCCGGAGGCCGCCCGGGAAATCGAGGCCGGGCATGAGGTTGAGGTCGATGCGGAGAAAGGGATTATCAAGGATCTAACCACGGGCAAGACCTATCGTTGTCATCCTATTCCGCCCTTCATGCAGGAACTCCTAAAAGACGGGGGTCTGATACCGCATATCAAAAAACGCTTTCAGACAGAGGCCTCTTAAGGCGATAATCTCTTAAA
>CAZKEG010000183.1:0-3347 GCA_964551715.1 uncultured Thermodesulfobacteriota bacterium | reverse complement strand
ATCATTTCCGTCGGAGTGGGAGTGGATATAAAGGGGCCAAAGAAAAAAGGTCACCTCATCGCGGAAGCCCCAGTCTTTTAAAGTGCCGTAGAAGGGAAAAAAACCGCCGTATTTTCCCCTCTTTGTCTCTCCCCAAAAGATGAGGGCAAGAGAGTGATGAGACTCCCCAGGGCCTTGATCATGAACAACATCATGGGCAAAAAGAGGGACAAGGCGGAATCGAGAAAAGGTCTCTCCGCGAAAGTAATGTCCTAAGGGACTCAAAAAAAAGATTTTGCGTCCCTTTTTTCGCTTAACCGTCGAAATTAAAGGTCTTAGAGAGGAGCCTTCTTCTTCAGGGCTAAAATAGCAATAATAAAAGGGCCCTATTATCTCCAGCTCCCAGGCCCTTTTATCCGCAGATTTTTGATAGAAAAAGAAAGGCCAATAGTTATAACGCACCCACGCATTATCCGCGCCCCATACCCATGAGAGCCCGCCTCCAAGGAGGGCACCGAATATAACCAAAATTCTAATTAAGGTCCTCACCTTCTCAATGCAAGACCGCTGAACCAACAGTGCCGATCACCGTGGTCGGCATTACCTCTTGGACCCCTACCGCCGCGCGGTTGATATTAGTCACCGTCCTCTTGATATCATCATAAAGGGTCTCGTCATTGATCAATTTGCCCAGGGTTCCTTGTCCTCTGGCTAGCTTCTGGGTGATTTGATCCAGTCTCTCGGCGGCACTGGCCAATCTCTGGTATAATTCCTCATCCTCCAAGAACTTTCCTAGAGTTCCTTTACCTGAGGCCAGATCAGAAGAAATCTTCTCAAGACTGTTGGCTGCTTCTTGGGTGGTAGCAATCAATTTTTCTAGATCATGATAAAGAGAATCGTCAACCAAAAGGCGCCCAAGGGTACCTTCACCCTTTTTTACTCTCTGAACGATGGTATCCAGATTGACAGCCACGGAATTTAAATGCCGGTAAATAGAGTCATCCATGAGGAGCTTGCCCAAGGTACCTTCACCCTTGGCCATCTTTTGACCGACTACTTTAAAGGCCTCCGCCGCCTCGGCCAGGTTGGCCATCAATTTCTGAAGATTACTCTTCCCCTCTGGGGTCATGAGGGCCTGATTCAGATTGGTGGTTAATTGACGAATATCTTGCACCACTGGCCCCACTTCCGCCAAGATCTGATCAAGATCCATCGGGGTAATGGTCTTGACAATTTGGCCTCCTGGGGGCAAAACTTCGGCCTCTTTACCCTGGCGAATCTCAATAAACCGATCACCCAGCATCCCTTTGGTCCGCACCGCCGCCACGGCATCTTTCTTAATCTTCACGGAATTTAAAATTTTCATCTTCACCCGGGCCTTGCCGTCAACCAAACCAATCTCCGCCACCCGACCGATCTCCACTCCAGCCATCTCTACCGTGGCCCCAGGGGTAAGACCGGAAACGTCATCAAAGACAGCAGTTAACAGATAAGTCTTCTTGGCGGAGATGGTCTCTTCTCCTAAGCGAAGGCTCAAATAACCCAGGGCGGCCAGGGCGATTAGGACAAAAATGCCCACTTTTATTTCGGTCCCTGTATCTGACTTTTTCATACCTCTTACCCCCTTTACCCCGTTGGTAAGGAAGTCAAAAATTCCCTCACAAACGGGTGTGAGGAACTTTTTATTTCCTCTGGATTGCCCTCCTCGATAATGGTCCCCTCATGCAAAAAGGCTATTTTATCGGCGATAGCAAAAGCTACGGGTATATCGTGGCTGATAACTACACAGGTCAACTGGTGTTGTTCTTGGGTCTTTTTAATGAGATCGGAGATGGTTTTTTGCATGATCGGATCAAGCCCGGTGGTAGGTTCGTCAAACAGGATGATCTCTGGATCAAGGGCCAGGGCACGGGCCAGCGCTGCTCGTTTCTTCATCCCCCCAGAGAGCTCAGAAGGCATCTTGTTGATGGCTTCTAGGAGCCCAACTTGAGCCAACTTGGCCTCCACTCGAGCCTGGATCTCCTCTCGCGAGAGATTGGTGTGTTCGCGCAAGGGAAAGGCCACGTTCTCGCCTACGGTCATGGAATCAAAAAGGGCCCCTTCTTGAAAAAGAATGCCCATGCGCTTTCTAATGCGGGCCAACTCCCGTTCGCTCAATTGAGTAATATCCTGGCTGTCGATCAGGATCTGGCCGCGATCAGGTTCTATCAGACCGATGATGTGCTTGAGAAGGACGCTTTTACCCGTCCCACTGCGACCCATGATAAAGGTGATTTTCCCTTGGGGAATCTCCAAGTTCACACCTCGAAGGACCTCTTGCGGCCCAAAACTCTTATGAAGATCGACGATCTTGATCATGAGCGTTTAACCAAAGAGCAAGGAAGTCAAGATATAATCGCCCACCAGAATACTTATAGAGGAGATGACCACGGCCTCAGTCGTTGCTTGTCCTACTCCCTCTGCCCCACGACGGGCATTATACCCTTTGTAACAGCCCACCAAGGTAAGAATTCCTCCGAAGACAAAGGCCTTATAAAGACCGTTTAGGATATCGCTCAGTTCTACCAACTCCCGCATCTTAGAGACAAAGACCCCGGAGTTTATCTTGAGCAAAGTCACTCCGACGAAATAACCACCACCGATACCCACCACATCGGTTAACCCGGTCAGGAGGGGGACCATCAAGATACCGGCTAAGAGCCGCGGTGATACCAAATAATGAATGGGATTAACCCCCATGGCTATTAGGGCATCGATCTGTTCGGTGACCCGCATGGTCCCTATCTCTGCAGCGATGGCTGAACCAGCCCGAGCAGTGACCATAAGCCCGGTCAACACTGGACCAAGCTCCCTGACCAAGGAAAGGGCCACCGTGGCCCCGAGCAAGGACTCTCCGCCGAACTTGCGAAAGCCATAATAGCCCTCGAGGGCCAAGACCATGCCGGAGAAGAGCCCGGTGAGGATGACCACTATGGTGGACTTGACCCCAATAAATTCCATCTGTTTTAGGATGAGCCGTGGGCGGTAGGGAGGTAGGAGGGAATAAAAAATAGCCCGAACAAACATCAGGGCCATGCCACCCATCTCACGAACAGAACGAATACTATAGGCTCCAAGGGCTGCCAAAGGATTTAACACCTGTTTGCCTCCCCCCTCCCTATATAGCTCATTTGAGAGATAATGAGCAATAAAAATTTCTAGGCCCTCAGACCATATTGAGGGAGCGAAAAATCAGAAACCAGCCTCCCTAATACTAATTCATGGACTACCCGTTCGACCAAGACCGGCACAATCTTTTTTTCCAATTCCTGCGGGGCATCAAACAAGACCGGGACGTAATTTTCCGAAAGTCCCCGGTAAAGTCCGGT
>CAZKEG010000182.1:0-3348 GCA_964551715.1 uncultured Thermodesulfobacteriota bacterium | reverse complement strand
AAGCAGTGGAATTTATCCTTACTGTCCGGGAAGAGTTGCATCTTCTTGCTGGGCGTAAAGAAGACCGGCTTTATTTTGAATATCAACCCACCTTGGCCGTAAAACTTGGTTTTGGGCTTGATTATGAAAAGGCCACCGAAAAATTCATGGCCCAAGTGTACCGGGCCATGACCATTATCCGAGAAGAGACCGAGGCCCTATTCGATCACGTGGAAATGGTCTTTGGTCGCTCGGGCGGAGAGAGAAAGGAGCTTATCCCTGGGCTTGAGATCCTTTCCGGGCGGATACACCTCTCTTTTAGGGAACAGGCCCTTATTGATCCTACTTATCTCCTAAAGATTTTTTATTTTCAGGCAGAAACCGGGCTCAAGCTCCATCATCTCACCCGTTCTTTTCTCAAAGAAAAATGGCCCCTTCGAGATTCTTCCGGGCTTGAAGGGCGTATTTTTACAAAAATGTTAACTAAACCCTGCGCCTACCTAGCCTTAAAGAGCCTCCGGGAGACAGGGCTCCTGCTCTTTATCCTTCCAGAGTTTAAAAGACTCTTGGGTTTGGTCCAGTTTGATGTCTATCATGTCCATCCTTTGGATGAACATCTCTTCCTTACGGTCTACGAATTAGGGTGTCTCCGTGAAGAAGAGCCTAATTTTTGGGATCAGGTGGAGGACGAAGAAGTCCTTTTTTTGGCAGGTCTTTTGCATGATATAGCCAAGGGCGAAGGTCCAGGACACGCTGAACGAGGAGCAATAAAGGCGCGGGAAATAGCCTTGCGACTTGGTCTTTCCAAAGAACAGGCAGAACAGGTGGCCAAGTTGGTGGCCCAACATCTGATCATGATCGAGACGGCCCTTAGGCGAGACCTCACCGAAGAAAAGGTGGTAGCTGATTTTGTGCGTCAAGTGGGGGAGATCGGGCATCTAACCCGACTTTATTACCTCACTGTGGCTGATTCCCGGGCCACTGGGCCTTCGGCCTGGAATGAGTGGAAGGCGGCCTTGGTTAAAGAACTCTATCTTAAGGCGGCCAAATTCCTTACCGAAGGTGAACTGACCCAGGAAAAAGTGGAGGAACTACTCCTGCGTGAAGATAAACTCAGTCAAGAATTTGGTGAACTGGTCACCAATTTACCGCCGTGTTTTATCCTGCATGCCCCGCTTTCTCAAATTTCCGAAGAACTTCGTTTGGTCAAGGACTTTTTGGCTGGCCAAGATCCATATCGGCTAAAGATCAAACGTCTGAACGGGGTCTATCGAGTAGTGATCGTGACTCGCGATCGTCCGGGGCTCTTTGCCGATCTTACCGGGGCCTTTGTCCTTCATCACCTAAATATCTGTACGGCCCGGATCTTCACCTTAGCCGACGGGACGGTGATCGATATCTTTGATGTTTCCGGGCCTTATGGTGAGATTTGGTGGCCGGAGGTGGAACAGACCATCGAAGGGGCCATCAAACAAGAGATAGACCTTGAGAGTTTACTAAAAAGGGCCAAGCCCTTGATGGCATCGGTCAAGAAACTGCTCAAGTCCTCTGAGGTTTCGGTTCGAGTGGATAACGTTAGTTCGGACTTTTTTACCGTGGTTGAGATCTTTGCCCCGGATTGCATGGGGCTTCTTTATCATCTGGCCAAGGCCTTGACCCTTTGGGGGCTTGATATACAACGGGCCTTTATTTCCAATCGGGCTGACTTGGCCTCGGATGTCTTTTATGTCCGGACCCTTGAGGGAGAAAAACTCCAAGAAGAGGGGATTTCCGAGTTGAAGACTTACCTTGAAAAAATATTATCGAAAATTTGCCAGAAAGAGATGGCTGCTCTGTCGATCTAAGAAACTAAATTAAAGAGGAGGTTCTTATGACGCCCAAAGAGGTGTTGGAATTTGCCAAAGAAAACGGTGCGAAGATGGTAGATTTAAAGTTCCTGGATCTTCCGGGTGTATGGCAGCATTTCTCGGTGCCTATCGAAGAGCTTACTGAAGAGAGCTTTGAGGCTGGTTTCGGCTTTGACGGCTCTTCAATCCGCGGCTGGCAAGAGATCCACGAAAGTGACATGATCGTGGTCCCTGATCCGAATACAGCGGTGATAGACCCCTTCTTTGAGGTGGCTACTCTCTCCTTGATCTGTAATGTCTTTGATCCCATTACCAGAGAACCCTATTCCCGTGATCCTCGTTACGTGGCCCAGAAGGCCGAACAGTACCTGAAGAGCACTGGTATCGGTGATGTGGCCTATTTTGGCCCAGAGGCCGAGTTCTTTATTTTTGATGACATTCGCTATGACTCCGCCTCTAACTATTCCTACTATTTTGTAGACTCCATTGAGGGTATTTGGAATTCCGGGCGTGAAGAGTGTCCAAACCTTGGGTATAAGCCCCGTCATAAAGAAGGATATTTTCCGGTACCACCGACTGACAAACACCAAGATATCCGTACCGAGATGGTCCTTACCCTCCAGAAGGTTGGGATTAGGGTAGAGTCTCAGCACCACGAGGTGGCTACGGCTGGGCAGGCGGAAATTGATATGCGCTTTGCCCCGTTGCTCAAGATGGGCGACCAGCTTATGTGGTTTAAGTACATCTTAAAGAACGTAGCCTACAAACACGGTAAGACTGTTACCTTTATGCCCAAACCCCTCTTTGCGGATAACGGTTCCGGCATGCACATTCATCTTAGTATTTGGAAGGAAGATACCCCGGTCTTTGCCGGTGATCGCTATGCCGGGCTTTCTGAGATCGCCCTTTATGCCATAGGTGGTATCCTGAAGCACTGCCGTGCCATTTGTGCCTTTACCAACCCGACCACCAATTCCTATAAGCGTTTGACTCCTGGTTTTGAGGCTCCGGTCAACCTCTGCTACTCTAGCCGTAACCGTTCGGCGGCCATCCGTATCCCTATGTATAGCCCGAGCCCGAAGGCCAAGCGCATAGAGTTCCGTACGCCTGATCCCTCTTGTAACGGTTATCTAGCCTTCTCCGCTATACTCATGGCCGCCCTTGACGGGATCGAGAACCGCATTGATCCGGGCGATCCGGTGGACAAGGATCTTTATAGCCTGCCGCCTGAGGAACTGGCCAATATTCCGACCACCCCAGCCAGCCTGGAAGAGGCCCTAGCCGCCCTTGAGGAGGATCAAGAGTTCTTGATGAAGGGCGATGTCTTTACCGAGGACCTCATTCGGAAATGGATCGAGTATAAGCGCGAAAACGAGGCCAACCAAGTCCGTTTACGTCCGCATCCATACGAGTTCTATCTCTACTTTGACATCTAAGTGATTCGTTTAATTTTAAAGGACGGGAAAAGGGGCCTTTTAAGGCCCCTTTTCTTTGGAGGGGGGCTTTAGCTCAAATCTTTGAG
>CAZKEG010000181.1:0-3367 GCA_964551715.1 uncultured Thermodesulfobacteriota bacterium | reverse complement strand
GCACAGGAATCTTTTGAACTAGAGCTGGTGGTTATTGGTCGATGTTTTCACAGGAGGGAAAAATTTTTCCTAGTATGAAAAATTTTTCATACTTTAATGGGACCGGCTCGTGTCAAAAGTTTCTACGGTGATGGATCGGCAGTTGCGGGGGAGGTTATTTTTTTGGTAACTCTTTGTAAAAGGAGGAACTTTTTTTTGAGAGACTTGAAGGTCAAAAAGCCCAAAATTCCTACTATCTATCTCTGGTATTTCCTAGTCTTTTTGCTCCTTCTTTTCTTTTTTCTGGAATACAGTCGTTTCCAGCCGCGGGAAAATATTACTTACAACGAATTCAAAATTTTATTAAAGAAACACCTGGTGGATAACTTGGTCATCGGACAGAATACCATCGAAGGGCAATTCAAGGAGGGGGCGGCGGAGGTCCTCTCTCAATTAAGGCACAAGCCGGTAAAACTGACTGGCCACGGGTTTCAGACCTATCGGGTCGAAGACCAAGACCTTACTAAGGAATTAGAAGAAAGTGGCGTCAGATTCGAGGCCAAACCGGAATCGTCATGGTTGATGCAGATCCTTTCCTGGGTGGTGCCCCTTCTCTTCTTTTTAGGCCTCTGGATTTTGCTCATGCGTCGCTTTGGCCCCCCAGAAGGTGGCCTCATGGGGGTGGCCAAGAGCAAGGCCCGCATCTATGTCCAGGACGAAATCGACGTTACCTTTAAAGACGTAGCCGGAGTTGATGAGGCCGTCGAAGAACTCAAACAGATCATCGAATTCCTCAAAGACCCCCAGAAGTTTACGGCCCTGGGAGGAAAGATACCCAAAGGAGTCCTTTTGGTGGGGCCTCCGGGCACGGGAAAGACCTTATTGGCCAAGGCGGTGGCTGGTGAGGCCGGAGTCCCTTTCATTTCTATCTCTGGTTCTTCTTTTGTAGAGCTCTTTGTCGGCGTAGGCGCTGCCAGGGTGCGTGATCTCTTCCGGACCGCCGAACAAAAGGCCCCTTGTATCATCTTCATTGACGAGATCGATGCCTTGGGCAAGGTCCGTGGGGTCTCCCCGGTTTCTGGAGTAGACGAAAGGGAACAGACCTTGGCCCAGCTCCTTACCGAGATGGATGGCTTTGATTCGCGAAAGGGAGTGATCATCTTGGCGGCTACCAATCGCCCGGAGATTCTTGATCCGGCCCTTCTGCGCCCCGGGCGTTTTGACCGCCACATTGTAGTCGATCGTCCGGATCTCAAAGGCAGAGAGGCCATTTTACGGGTGCATACGAGGCACGTAAAACTTGCCCCGGATGTCGATCTTAAGGTCATTGCCGCTCGCACACCAGGTATGGTGGGTGCGGATCTGGCAAATGTGGTCAATGAGGCCGCCCTCCTTGCCGCCAGAAAAGGCAAAAATTGGGTAGAGATGGAAGATTTTGAAGAGGCGGTGGATCGGGTGATCGCCGGGCTCAAGAAAAAGAGCCGTTATATCTCGCGTCGAGAAAAGGAAAGGGTAGCCTATCACGAATCCGGCCACGCCCTGGTGGCTGCTGCCCTCCCTCATGCCGACCCGGTGCACCGTGTTTCTATCGTCCCACGTGGGGTAGCAGCCTTGGGTTATACCCTTCAGCTACCTACGGAAGATCGCTACCTGATGACCCGTTCAGAGCTTTTGGATAAATTGGCCGTCCTCTTGGGTGGACGTGCAGCGGAAGAATTGATCTATGGTGAGGTCTCAACCGGGGCCCAAAACGATCTGGAACAGGCCACGGAAATCGCCCGGGCCATGGTCATGGACTACGGGATGAGCGAAAAGCTTGGGCCTCAAACCTTTAGACGCAGAGAGAGCCTCTTTCTTGAACCCACTTGGCGCCACCGGGAAGACATCAGTGAAGAGACGGCCAGGGTTATCGACGCCGAGGTGGCCAAGATCATCAATGAATCCTATGAACGAGCCAAAAAGGTCCTTTCTGAAAGGCGTGAACGTCTGGAACTTCTGGCCCGCACCCTTCTTGAAAAAGAGACCTTAGAAGGCGAAGAACTTCAAAAATTATTACACGGATAGGTAATATGGATGACCAATTCCCATTGTTAGAACTCCTTCGAAAAGAATCTCCTATGACCTTTGCCCGTTATATGGAACTCTGTCTCTATCATCCTGATTACGGCTATTACGCCAAGGCCCCTCGGCTTGGACGAAAGGGGGATTATTTTACCTCTCCCTGTGTACATGCGGTCTTCGGGGCAGCGGTAGCCATCCAGATCTTAGAAATCTGGGAAAAATTTGGTTCTCCTCGGGATTTTGTTATTGTCGAAGCCGGGGCCGGAGAGGGATACCTGGCCCTCGATATCTTGAATTTTTTGAAATTAAAGGGCCTAAGTTTCCCCTACTTTATCTGCGAACCCTTTCCAGCCAACCAGGCTCGTCAAGAAGAAATCCTAGCCTCTCACACCGAGGCGGTGACCTGGTTCAGAGATATCTCTGAACTCGAACCCTTTACCGGAGTCTTCCTTTCCAATGAACTCTTTGATTCCTTTCCGGGACACCTGATCGAAATGACCGAAGAAGGCCTTAAAGAAGTCTACGTCATCGTTGAAGAGAGACCTTTTGAGGCCCTGGGGGGCTTAAGTGATCCGAAAATTCTTGAACGAGTGGCCCCTTTTGCCGAATCCTGGCCTGAAGGCTATCGCACAGAGGTATGCTTGGCCATAGAGCCTTATTTCAAAGAGATTGCCAAGCGTTTAGCCCGCGGAGCAGTGATCACCTTTGATTACGGCTACTCCCGCGGAGATTATTATCACCCCGACCGGACTCAGGGCACCCTTCTTTGCTATTATCGCCACCAGGTAGTGGAAAACCCCTACCTTGCCCCAGGGAAGATGGATCTCACTGCTCACGTGGATTTTACTACCCTGAAAGAGCTGGGAGAGCGCTATGGTCTGGCCAATCTGGGTTTTACCCAACAGGCCCCTTTTCTAGTGGGGCTCGGGGTAGAAAGACTCCTTGGAGAAATCTCAGAGATGACCTTTAAAGACATCGAGGCCTTAAAGATGCTCATCCTTCCTCAAGGCCTAGGGATGAGTCACTGGGTCCTTATCCAAGCCCGAGGCCTTCTCCCAGGTACCTCTCTGCGAGGCTTTTCCTTAAGCAACCGCCTTCGAATATTGTGATTGACCCGACTTTGACACCTTAATTTTAAAAATCCTTGACACACAAGGGATTCCGGGCATGGATAGAAGACGTACCACTACACCTCTGCTCCCCCTTCCGGAGATTCCACCTCAGCTACCTGATGTGGCGGCCTGAGCCCCACCGCCTTGAAAGCTGAATACGGGGGGGCAGGAAAAATTTTGTGTAAGGGTAAAATTTTAATAATCCAAGAGGAGGA
>CAZKEG010000180.1:0-3418 GCA_964551715.1 uncultured Thermodesulfobacteriota bacterium | reverse complement strand
GCGGGCTCATCGGTAATCCGTTCTTCTAGTTCTTTGAGATCAGGCAGCTCTTTCAGGCTTTTCAAACCGAAAATTTCTAAGAAACGGGGAGTAGTAGTATAAAGTAAAGGCCTACCTGGAATGTCTTTACGCCCGGCGATCTTGATCAAACCCTTTTCTAGGAGGTTTTTGATCGCTTGGGCACTGTCTACCCCCCTTAGGGTCTCAATCTCGGCCCGCGTAATGGGTTGATTATAGGCAATAATGGCCAAGGTCTCCAAGGCGGCCCGGGAGAGTCTAAAAGAAGATTTGCGTTTGATTCGTCTTATGTAGGGGGCTAATTCCGGAGCGGTCTCGAGGCGAAAACCATTGGCCACCTCTTTTAGTTGGATCCCTCGATCCTGATAATATGTTTTAAGTCGGGCAAGGGCGGTTTTTAGATGGGTCTTATCGACCTCGGGAATAGCCTTTTGAATTTGTTCAAGGGTAACCACCCCTCCGGCGGCAAAGAGAATGCCTTCGATTATTTTTCCCAATTTTTCGGGGGATAGATCATCCATCAGGCAAATAAATTAAACAAATCGGTAAGTTTTTCATAGTGCCGGCCAAGCTCTTTTAAAAAGCGATTTTTGATTGTCTACTCTTCTCCCAAAATTTCTGTTATTTCTATGGAAAGATCGCGCTTAAATGTTTCACGTGAAACGTATAAGGAGAGACGGTGCCTCGCATTATCGCCATTGCTAATCAAAAAGGAGGTGTAGGCAAGACCACCACCGCGGTAAATCTGGCTTCGGCCTTGGCCATTTTGGGACAAAAGGTGCTCTTGGTAGACGTCGATCCTCAGGCCAATGCCTCAAGCGGACTGGGACTTCGACAGCATCAGCCCAATCTATATCACGTCCTCCTCGGTGATACCTCGCCGGATAAGGCCTTGGCCGAAACCAGATATCCCAAGCTCAAAATACTTCCTTCTTCCATCGACCTGATTGGCTGCGAGGTAGAACTCTCCAAAAAGAAAGGACGAGAACACTTCCTGGCCAAAGTCTTGGCCTCCCTGGTCAACGGCTTTGATTACATTTTGATTGATTGTCCTCCCTCTCTTGGGCTTCTTACGGTGAACGCCTTGACCTCGGCCCAAGCAGTCTTAATCCCTTTACAATGCGAGTATTACGCCCTCGAAGGACTAGGGCTTTTGATCAATACCATTCGTCTAGTAAAGCACAACTTCAATCCACGTCTCTTTTTATATGGAATCTTGCTTACCATGTATGACGGACGTAATCGTCTGACCAAACAAGTGGAAAATGAGGTGCGCACTCACTTCAAAAAGGCCGTTTTTGAGACGGTCATTCCCCGAAACATCCGCTTGAGCGAAGCCCCGAGCCATGGTAAGCCGATCTTTGCCTATGATGCCTCAGCCCGAGGGGCACGAGCCTACATGGCCCTTGCCCAGGAAATCCTAAAGCGGGAGGTCTCCCTTGGTCAAAGATAAGAAGCGCGGTCTCGGACGTGGGCTTTCTTCTCTCTTACCCGAAGAGCTCTCTTTAGAGGAAAGCCCAGAGGTATTCTATTGCCCTATTGAGGCCATTAGGCCCTCTCCCCTTCAACCCCGTTTTCATCGGAAGGAAGAAAATCTAGAGGAATTGGCGGCCTCGATCAAGGAAAGGGGCATCCTTCAACCCCTCCTGGTGCGCGAGGTCACTCCAGGCATTTACGAACTAATTGCCGGGGAACGTCGTTGGCGAGCAGCCAAATTGGCTGGGTTGGAACGAGTCCCGGTCATTTTGCACGATCTCTCACCACAGGAAGCCTTAGAACTAGCCCTGATCGAAAATTTACAGCGCGAAGATCTAAACCCCATCGAAGAGGCACGGGGCTACCAGCGCCTGATGGAAGAGTTCGGTCTTACCCAAGAAGAGGTGGCCCAAAAGGTAGGCCGAGAGCGCCCAACGGTGGCCAACGCTTTACGCCTTCTGAAACTCCCGGAGGACATCCAAGAAGATGTCCTTGAGGGGTGTCTTTCCGCCGGCCACGCTCGGGCCCTTTTGGGGCTTGGTGATGAAACCCTGATGCGCCGAGTACGCGATGAGATCGTGACTAAAGGCCTTTCTGTACGCCAGACCGAGGCCTTGGTGAAAAGACTTCGCGAAGAAAAAGAAACTCCAAAGACTCAAGCGAAATCCGACCCCAACCTAGCGGTATTGGAACAGGAGCTTCAGGAACTCCTAGGAACCAAGGTGCGCCTCTCTTGGAAGAAGAACAAGGGTCGTTTAACTATAGAGTTTCATTCCACCGAACAATTCGAATCTTTTTTGGAGAGATTGCGGGGTTGAGATGGCCATTCATCTCTTGATTGATGGATACAATCTCCTCCATCAGATGCCGGAGACAGCCTTTCTTATGCAAGAAGATCCGGAAGGGGCCCGAGAGGCCCTTCTGGCCAAGTTACGGGAATATCAGAGGATCAGACGACACAAGATCACAGTGGTCTTTGATGCTTGGGGGCGAGATGAACCGCGTCACGAGATAAACAAAAAGGGAATTAGAATCGTTTTTACGGCCAAGGAAGAGACGGCAGACGATTATCTCAAAAGAGTAGCCCCTCGAGAGAGGGAAAGGGCCATCGTGGTCACTTCCGATCGTTCGGTTCGCAGTTTTGTCGAATCTCACGGAGTGATTTCCATCAGTTCGCGAGAATTTTTAGATCGGGTAGAAGCCGCCATTTATGAAGAGCTTAAGGGAGAAATCTTAGACTCGCTCTTTCGCCCCACTAAACGCCTGCCCAAAAAAGCACGCCAACGCCTGGCCAAATTGGCCAAATTATAGTCCCCCTTTTTTCTCACCGATTCTCTAAAAAAGGATTTAGACAAATCTAACCTCTCTTTATCTTTCTGGAGGCTAACCGATGGAAGATTTTCGCCGAGGAATCTTGATCCTGGAATCCATCCCGGATGATTCCGTAGCCTGTAAGGTACGCGAGTTTTTACGCAAACACGCCACCAATCTTTCGGAAGAGCAGATCGAATACATCCTCAAAAACGTCCCTATTGTCCTTAGTAAACAGATGCCCGAAGATCTCGGGAAACGTTGGGTCTATTTTCTAAACGTCCTCGGGGCTTCGGCCAAATTCATAGAAAACGGGCATCAGGAAGAGGTTCTAAGCAAAGAGAGAGCCGAAGAGACGACTTCCACCGAAAAGCAAAAATCTCCCAAGGTCCGTGTCCTTCAACGGCAGAGCCAAAAAGAATCTCCCAAAGAAGAAATATCAACCGAAATATCTTCGGTTGAAAAGGCTTCCCGGCCAAAGGAACAGAATCTCTCCGAAGATGAAATATCCGAAGTTTCTGAAAGCCTTGAACCGATCGTCTTCTCTCCTACGGAATCTTACGGGACCTCTCCTTACGAAAAGGAACCAGGTCATTGGAAACAGGCCTTTGTC
>CAZKEG010000179.1:0-3450 GCA_964551715.1 uncultured Thermodesulfobacteriota bacterium | reverse complement strand
TGTCAAACATTTTGATCGTACACCTTTAAGCAAGGCACTCCCTTTAAAATCTCCATCAACGGTGCAAAACCTACCTCCTCGATGACCTTGGCCAGTCGGTTTCGAGGTTTTCCAAAACGGTTAAAAAATTTTAAGACTCCATAAATAAAAGGAGGCCTGGCCCAAGAACAACAGGCCGGGCAACCAGCTACAGCCACTTAGCCTCCCACCTTTGGCGTCTTCCCTTTATGCCATAGATGAACAATGGGGCTAGCCACAAAGACAGAGCTATAGGTACCAACAATCACTCCCAGGGCCAGGGCCAAGGCAAAATCCCTTAAGACCACCCCACCGAAGAAGAGAATGGCCAAGATGACCAAAAGGGTGGTCAGGGTGGTAACGATGGTTCGAGCCAACATTTCGTTGACACTCCGGTTGATGATTTCCACAAAGGAGAGTTGGCCCCGATAGCGCTTAATGTTTTCACGAATCCGATCAAAGATGACTACCGTATCGGTAAGCGAATAACCAGCCAAGGTGAGAAGGGCGGTGACCAAGAGGAGGGTAATTTCACGATTAAGCACATAAAAAAGGCCCAGGACGGCCAACACATCGTGAAAGGTCGCCGCCGCTGCAGCCACCCCAAAGCTTACGTTAAAACGAAAGGCTAAGTAGCCAATAATACCCACCAAGGAGATGGCGATGGCAATGAGGGCCTTGTGTTTTAGCTCCTTGCTGATGGCCGAACCAATTTCTTGTTTTCCTTCGAGTTTGAATCCTCGGTCGGGAAATTTGGTCTGAAGGATATGGCGTACCTTGGCCTCAAGGTCGCCCACCGTCTCCGTCTTGCGACGGAGTTTTACAATGAGGAGATTTTCCCCTTTGACATCCTGTATCTGATAACCAGAAAGCCCGGCCTCTTTAAAGGCCTTCCGAATCTCATCCAAGCTAAAGGGTTTTTCTGCCCAATAATAGGCCATCACTCCGCCGCCAAAATCAACCCCGAGATTAGCCGCTCCCCGAGAGATCTGGACAAAGGCAATGAGCCCCAAGGTGACCAGGATACCCGAAAAGGTGAAGGCCACCTTGCGCAGGGCCATAAAATTGATCGCTGGCTTCTCGATCAGGGAGAGAAAGTTGATCTTCGGCGTGCGGCCTTTGGCAATAAGGTAATCGTAGACGATCCTGGTGCCAAAGATAGCGGTAAAGAGGTTGATCACAATACCGGCAGAAAGGGTCACGGCAAAGCCCTTGATCGGCCCGGTACCAAAGAGAAAAAGGGCAAAGGCCGTGATCAAGGTGGTCACGTGGGCGTCAACGATGGTCCAAAAGGCACGGTCGTAACCAGCGTTAATGGCTGCCCGAGGGGGTTTGCCCAGGGCCAGTTCTTCCCTCATGCGCTCAAAGATAAGGACGTTGGAATCTACACCCATACCCATGGTCAGGATGATACCAGCGATACCCGGAAGGGTGAGCGTAGCCCGAAAGAGAGAAAGGACTGCCAGGAGCATAAGGATGTTGAGCATCAGGGCCACGTCAGCCACCAAGCCCGAGAAACGATAGTAGATGATCATGAAGACGATAACCGAGACTGCCCCGATGAGACCGGAGATGAGGCCTTTCCTGATCGAATCTCGCCCAAGACTCGGGCCTACGGTGATGTTCTGGATAATCTTTACCGGGGCAGGCAGAGCACCAGCCCTTAAGATGATGGCCAAATCCGCAGCCTCCTCGTAGGTAAACCCGCCAGAGATCTGGGCATGCCCACCAGGGATGCGTTCCCTGATCACCGGAGCCGAACGTACCACGTCGTCTAAGATAATGGCCAACCTTCGGCCTACGTTCTCACCGGTGACCTGTTCAAAGATACGTGCCCCTCGATCGGTGAGTTCTAAGGCGACATAGGGCTCATTATACGGCCCGCCGATACGCACATGGGCCGTTTTGACCATATCACCGGTGAGCATCGCCCGCCTCTTTAAAAGCAAAGGCCTCTTTATGACCCGGCCTGTCTGTGGATCTTTCTGAACCAAGAAATAGATCTCGTCATCAGGCGGTATATAAGGCCGGAGGACCCGGTTGATCTCTTTGCGGGAGGCATTGGGCTTGAGCCGTCCCTCAGAGATAGCCTTGGCGATCAATGCTTCGAGATTTATATGGCTCATAGCCTCTTCATCGACGAGCTTAAACTCCAGTTGGGCCGTCTGCCCAATTAGGCGCAAGGCCCTCTCCGGGTCTTTAATACCAGGAAGCTGGACCACAATTTGGTCTTTACCCTGCTTGACGATGACTGGCTCAGTGACCCCAAATTGATCGATCCGGTTACGAACGATCTCTAAACATTGATCAATGGCGTTTTCGCGAATAAAGGCCACCTGTTTATCTGAAAGGGCCACCACCACCTTTGGAAACTCACCCTCTTCGACCTTAACGATCTTCAGCCTTTTGAATTCCTCGGCAATAACCGCTTTGACCCTCTCCAAGGCACTGCGATTAGGTAAGGTGAGAACCACCTCTTTAGGGTTATTGCTTTCACTTATGGTGCAACGGGTACCTTTGCGAGCCAATACTTCCTGGAGATCTTTGACCCAGGCATTTAGGGCGTTGGCGATGGCCTTGTCTAGATCTACTTGAAGGACGAGATGCATCCCCCCTTGGAGATCTAGACCAAGTTTCAGGCTCTGGCCGTAGATATAGCGCTTGTACCAGGAAGGGAGATTGGGAACAAAAGAGGGCAGGATCAAAATAATGGAAGCCATAGTCAAGAGGACCAAGAGGAGAATCTTCCACTTTATGGCTCGCGGCATGAAAAACCTCCTTCAGGGGCTCGTTGAAGGGTTTTAGTGCAAAGTTTGGTATCTGACAATAGTCGGATTCAGTTTTGAGAACAAGAAAGCCCCTGGGCTAGGTGGTCGAGGTTGCGATACATCAGATCAAAGAAACTGATCCCAGCCTTTATCTCCTCTTGGGTCAAGGAGGCCCCGGGGCTTAAGTATAAGATCTTGGCCCCTATTTCATTGGCCAAGACCTCGGCAAAACGCCGCGAAGAAGGATGTTCGTAAAAGACGGCCGAAACCCTCTCTTTGCGTAAGGATTTGATTAACCCCGCCAAGACCTTGGGAGAAGGTTCGGCCTCCGGAGAGAGACCAGCCAGGGAGATCATTTTTAGATAATAGTTTCTGGCGAGGTACCCGAAGGCCGCGTGTCCAGCCAAGACTAATTTTCGACTACGACAATGGGCCAATCTTTGGCGATAGGCCTGATCGAGCTTTAGGAACTTTTCGGCCAATTTTCGGGCCCGTTCTCGATAAAGCCTTTGGTGGACAGGATCAATCTGACCTAGTAGATCAGCCAGTCTCTCACAGAGCACGGCATCCCAACGAAAGTCAAGCCAGATATGAGGATCAACCCCTAGGTGATGTGTCTTTTCATGATGTTCGAGATGGATGAGAGGGGCCCCTTCGGTAGCCA
>CAZKEG010000178.1:0-3453 GCA_964551715.1 uncultured Thermodesulfobacteriota bacterium | reverse complement strand
TGAAGGCAGGGGGCACTAAAGAGGGAGGTTGACCGGGCGCGCGCTTTCAGAGATGACCGGGCGCGCGCTTTCAGAGATGTCAAAGTCGGGTTCAAGATATAAAATAAAATTCGGGGGCCCAAGGCCCCCTTCCTTCCCCTTTTGAAAATTTGAATCAGGTCCTTTTGTCTTTCCCGTATTTGTGCCAAACTTGTCTTGCACAAATGCGCAAGGAGGTTTGGCGATGATCCCACGTTATACCCGTCCGGAAATGGCCAAGCTTTGGAGTCCGGAAGAAAAACTACGCGCCTGGTTGTTGGTAGAGGTATTGGCTTGTGAGGCTTGGGGCCGGTTGGGGCGTGTACCAAAGGAGGCCGTAGAAAAGATCCGCCAAAAGACAAAGCCTTATCTGGAAAAGGGTTTTACCCCGGAAGACGTGGCTAAGGTGGAAGAAATCGAGCAGGAGACCAGACATGATGTCATCGCCTTTTTGACCTATATGGAACAGATCATCGGCCCTGAGGGGCGGTATCTCCACCTGGGAATGACCTCTTCGGATATGTTGGATACCGCCATGGCCTGGCTTATGAAACGGGCCATGGAGACCATTATTAAGGACGTAGACGACCTCTTGGAAGTCCTTGAGCGCCGGGCCTTAGAGCACAAGGAGACGGTAATGATCGGACGCACCCATGGCATTCATGCCGAACCAATTACCTTGGGGTTTAAATTTGCCCTTTGGTACGACGAGATGCGCCGGAACCGACGGCGTCTCTCCGCCGCCTTGGAGACTATCTCCTACGGGAAGATCTCTGGCGCGGTGGGGACCTTTGCTCACCTCGAACCCGAAGTCGAGGCCTATGTCTGTGAAAAGATGGGCCTTAAGCCAGCCCCGGTCTCTAACCAAGTCATTCAACGGGATCGATATGCCGAGTATATGGCGGCGCTGGCCGTATTGGCCGGTACGGTGGAAAAGATCGCCACGGAGATACGCCACCTCCAACGCACCGAGGTCCTGGAGGCCGAGGAATTCTTCCACAAGGGGCAGAAGGGTTCTTCCGCCATGCCGCACAAACGCAATCCCATCCTTTCGGAAAACCTTTGCGGGTTGGCGCGTTTGGTGCGGGGTTATCTCATGCCGGCCCTGGAGAACGACGCCCTTTGGCATGAGCGCGACATCAGCCATTCCTCGGTAGAAAGGGTCATCGTCCCGGATGCCACCACCGCCGCTGATTTCATGCTCAAGCGTCTCACCGGTCTCTTAGACAAATTGGTGGTTTATCCCGAACGCATGCAAAAGAACCTGAATTTCCTGCGCGGGCTCATCTATTCCCAGCCCTTGCTCTTGGCCTTGACCGAAAAAGGTCTTCAACGCCAGGAGGCGTATGTCTTAGTGCAAAGAAGGGCCATGGAGGTCTGGCAAGACGAGCAAAAGACCTTTAAAGAAGTCGTTTTTAATGACCCGGAGATAACCAAGCACTTTTCTAACGAAGAGCTTGAGAGGATCTTTGATCTATCCCATTATTTGCGGCATATAGACACTATCTTTAAGCGGGTCTTCGGATGAAACGCCTCCCGGTAGTCGCCGCCCTGATTCAAAAAGATGGAAAGATCCTCCTGGCCCGTCGGCCAGAAGGTAGGGCCAGGAGTGGGCTCTGGGAGTTCCCCGGAGGAAAGATAGAGCCAGAAGAACGGCCAGAGGAGGCCCTTTATCGAGAAATCAAGGAGGAATTAGGGATCGAGATTAAAGTAGGTCCAATTTTGGCTGAGGTAGAACATGATTATCCCGAGATAAAGATTCAGCTCCTATGCTACGAGGGAGAGATCTTACGCGGCACCCCTGTTCCCCTTGAAGGGCAAAAGATAAGCTGGTTTAGACCGAATGATATCGGAAACCTTGAATTGGCCCCGGCAGACCGGAAATTATGGCAAAAACTCTCCGAAACAGCGGCTCTTGAAAAAAGACTTTCATAGCTATATATTGAGCCCAGGTGGGCGGTTAGCTCAGTGGTAGAGCGTCATCCTCACACGGTGGAAGTCGCTGGTTCGAATCCAGCACCGCCCACCATTTTATATATCTAAATTTTGGCTCTCTTGAGCCTCCTTGCCTCGAAAGAGGCCAAATAGTCCAGAAGGAGGTAGAAATGAAAAAACTGCGCAAGTACGAGACCCTCTTTATCATCCATCCCGATCGTGTAGACGAAAAGGATGCTGTCCTTGAACGTCTCACCGAACTCATTTCTCAAGACGAAGGTCAGGTGTTAAAGATCGATGAGTGGGGGATGCGGAAATTTGCCTACCCCATCGAAAAGAAGAAACAGGGCTATTATATCTTGATGGAATTCGCCGCCCCGGCGGAGACGCCGGCCAAGCTGGAACAAAACTTTCGCATTGATGAACGGGTCATCCGTTTCATCATTGTCAAACTGGAAGATAAATTCGAAGCCGAAGCCATGGCTGCTTAAGGAGGAAGAGATGGCTAACGAGACCCAAACTCAAAGCACCGTTCGTCGGCGTCGATTTTATCCTCGACGAAAGATTTGCCGTTTTTGTGCCGACCCTAACTTAAAGATTGACTATAAAGAGCCAGAGGTGCTCAAGGCCTTTATCACCGAGCGGGGTAAGATCATTCCCCGTCGTCAGACAGGCACTTGTGCTCGACATCAGCGTCAACTGACTACCGCCATCAAACGGGCTCGGATTATGGCTCTTCTTCCCTTTATTGCCACCCTTGAGGAAGAAGAGCTTGCCCGTCAAGGAGGTTAGAGATGGAAGTCATCCTGCGTGCCTATGTCCCTAACCTTGGTGCTCCCGGAGATATTGTTACCGTCAAAGACGGGTATGCCCGCAATTATTTAGTACCTAAAGGGTTGGCCATTCCAGCCAGTAAAAAGAGCCTTAAGGCCATCGAACGCGAACGACAGATCATTTTGGCCAAGGCCGAACGTCAGCGCCGTAAATTCGAAAGCCTGGCTGAAAGGCTCAACAATCTCGAATTGGTCATCCCTCAGCGCGTCATCGAAGAAGATCGTCTTTATGGTTCGGTCTCAACCACGGAGATCGTCTCGGCCCTCAAGGAACAAGGCTTTGATATCTCCAAGAAACAAGTTCTTCTTGATGAGCCGATCAAAAAACTGGGCGAATACATTGTCCCTATCCGTTTGGCCCCCGAAGTTACAGCTCATATCAAGGTTAAGGTGGTCCCCTACGAAGCTTAATCTACTCAAAAGTCTATATCTACTCAAAAGTCTAAAAGGCCCCCCGAAGGGGGCCTTTAATTCCTTGCTTTTCTTATTAGATTAAATCCACTTACTGGCCCAAAAACCTTTTGGATCAATTGATGAAAGAGCTTACCCAGGAAGTCATTACGCTCCTTAAGACTTCAGACGGAGAAGAGAGGGTTACCGAGGAGGTAATCATTGAACGCCCTTATCGGGTGTATCTCAATGAGGAATTTATCGGTTCAGCCCTTAT
>CAZKEG010000177.1:0-3460 GCA_964551715.1 uncultured Thermodesulfobacteriota bacterium | reverse complement strand
AAGGCCTTGGGCTATTGGGTGACTCCGGTAAGGCCCCCGACCGTACCCCGCGGTACCGCTAGATTAAGACTCTCCCTCTCCGCTGAGATGACCTGGGATGATCTGGTTCCCTTGATAAATTATTTGATAAATGAGAGTTGAATATTTGGTTCGAAAAGATAGCCCTAAGCTCTTGGTCTTTTTGGCCGGCTGGGGGATGGACCCAAGGCCTTTTGACCGGCTTTCTTCGCCAGCATACGACGTCCTCATGCTCTTTGACTACCGAGAGTTAGGAGACCTCTCTTTAGACCTTTCCGCTTATCAAGAAATAGAAGTTTTGGCCTGGTCCCTAGGGGTTTCGGCGGCCTTGAGATCAATCGAAAAAATTTCGGCCAGAAGATGGATCTTTTTAAATGGCACCGGGGCCTTTTGTCATAAGGGATGGGGTATTCATCCACGCCTTATGGAACGAACCATAAAAGCCTTAAAGACCCGCGGTGAAGAATCACTCCTTGCCTTTTACAAAAACATGTTTCAAGGCGAGGAAGGCCTAGAAGAATTTTTGGCGAGAAGGCCCTCCCGCCCACTTGAAGAGCTGATCACTGAACTCGAAGAAGCTTCCTCATGGTCACCTACCTTTCCGAAGGAAGACTTTCGTGCCGTAGCCTTGGTCGGAGAAAAAGATTGTATCATTTCGCCTCCGGCCCAAGAAACCTTTTGGAAAGAAGCGAAGATCCCGGTAAAGAGCCTTCCCTTTGGCCACTTTCCCTTTTACCGCTTTACCTATTTTGAGGATATCCTAGCCTTAGCCTATGAAAGAACTTAAGAAGAGGCTTAGACAGAGGTTTGAGAGGGCCTTGTCTTCATACGACCAAGCGGCCCTTATCCAGGCCGAAATGGCCGAAAGGCTGGTGGCGGCGATAAGAGACCTTGGTCGTCCTTTTCGCCGTGTGTTTGAGATCGGTTCAGGCACTGGCCTTCTGACTAAGCCTGCCTATCAGGCCCTCAAGCCTGAATTTTATCTGGCAAGCGACCTTGTACTGCGCTGTGCTCAATACCTCAATGGTCACCCGAGGCTTTATTTTGTCGCTGGTGACGGCGAAGCCCCTTCTTGGGTTAAGGGGAAATTTGATCTGATCATCTCTAACGCCACTTTCCAATGGTTTCTGGATCCGGAAAAGGCCCTTAAACGTCTCTCACGTCTCTTAGAGACTAAAGGAGTCTTGGCCTTTACCACTTTTGGGCCGATGACTATGCAGGAGGTGCTTTCCGCTGTTGGGGGAAGGTCCACCCACCTTTTGGGGCCGGAGAAGATCAAAGAGATAGGGCAAAAACTTTATAAGCCGCTTTTAGAGGAAGTATGGCCATCCTTTCTTTATTTCCAGAGCCCCAAAGAAGTACTAAGACATATCCGCGCTACAGGGGCTATGGGGTTTTTGCCGGCTAGTTGGTCCTTGAAGGCCTTGAGGGAATGGCAAAGGCGGTACAAAGAGTTCAGAAGTCCTAAAGGCCTTCGGCTCACTTATCAACCCATGCTCTTTGTCTGGGAGAGAGGATGATCATCTTTTTCACCGGAACTGATACGGGCATTGGTAAGACCATTGCTGTTGGGGTCTTGGCCCGGGCCTTGAAAGAGGCCGGGCGTCGGGTAATTACCCAGAAGCTTGTCCAGACCGGGGCTGAAGAACCAGAAGATCTCTTGATCCACCGAAGACTCATGGGCGAGCCACCTGACCCGCCAGAGCTTTTGTCTCTCACTTGTCCTTATCTTTTTTCTTATCCTGCGGCTCCGGAACTAGCGGCTCGTCTGGAAGGAAAAGAGATCGATCTTTTGTACCTAAAGCGCTGCGTGGAAGAGCTAGAGCGCCGCTATGAAATCGTCTTGGTAGAAGGTGCCGGCGGGTTACTCGTGCCTCTAACCCGAGAGGATACCATGCTTGATTTCCTATCTTTGATCCTCTGCCCGGTAGTAGTGGTTTCGGCGGCAAGGCTTGGGACCATCAACCATAGCCTCCTCACCATCAAGGCCCTGCGTCAGAGGAGCCTCTTTGTCGCTGGCCTGGTCTATAATAAATACTTCGTCACCGATGAGTTTCTAGCCAAGGAGAACCTTGCAGACATCAAGCACTTTGGCGAGCTCGAAAACGTCCTTTGCCTCCCTACGGTGACCGAATCCCTCCCTGCATCCGTTATTAAAGAGGCCCAAAATTTTCTTAAATTTGTCTAGTAAGCCTTTGGTATTAGCTCCCTGTATATTGAATCCGTGAAAAAAGTACAGATCGTTTGTTACTTAGCTTAGAGTCCGAAATATAGCTTTTGACATACACGATACCGGAAAATTTCGAGGGAAGAGAGGGATTGGGGACGGACGCAAGCCGGCAAAATTGAGAACGGATTTTTATGAACCCTGATAACCTTGAAGGTCAAAAAAGAGGCGTGAAAAGCCAAGGGCCTTTAAGCCCTTGGTAATAATTTCCCTCTTTTGCCAAAAAGATTCGAATTCTAAGGGATCAAACTCAAGACGGGCCTCGTTTCGAAAGACCCGAACACGAAAGATCCGAAAGCCCAGGGAACGCAGGAGATCTTCGGCCTTTTGGACTTGTTTAAGTCTCTCCCGAGTAATGGTCTCCCCAGGTGGGAACCGGGTGGCCAAACAAGGGGCCGCCGGAAGGCTGGCCACCCTTAGGCCCTTTTCTCGGGCATAAGCCCGGATCTCTTTCTTGTTGATCCTGGCTTCGGCTAAAGGGGTAAGGATACCCAACTCGCGGATGGCCCTAAGACCCGGGCGGTGGGTCTTTAGGTCATCGGCCTGGGTCCCATCGGCCAGGAGAAAAAAGCCCTCTCTTCGGGCGATGGACAAGAGCTTTTCATACATGGCCTTTTTGCAATGATAACAGCGATCAGGAGTGTTTTGGACGAAGGTATCCAGACTGAGATGATCCAAAAAGACCCCTTTTAACCTGATCCCTAGACCAAAGGCCGTCTCCCCGGCCCGAGAAAGATCCTCTTTAGGAAAGATAGGTGAAACCACGGTAAGGGCCAAGACATTTTCCCGCCCAAGGAGGGTAACGCTGCGGTGTAGGAGCACGGTGCTGTCAAGCCCGCCGGAGAAGGCAATGGCCAGGCGCTCGTAAGAAGAAAGAATCTGGACTAAGAGATCATCTTTTTGATTGAAGTTTTCGTTTAAGCCTTTGCAGAGCCTTTTTAAGTGTTTCTTCATCTCCCTTTTGGCTATAAGCAAGTTTGTAATACCCTTCTACAAAGGCCTTGATCTCTCCTTTTAAGTGGGGGAATCTTCCTCCCGCTCGTTTGGCAAACTCTGCCAAGGTCTCTCCTGGTTTACGTTTAAGTCCGTATGGTTGCCAAAGGGCCAAGAATTCTTCTACCGGATCAGGAGAAAAAGACCATCTCTTCCAAAGGAAAAAAATCGAAAAAAAATCCAGCCACGGCAACAATAAACCAGAATATATACACTTTTCGA
>CAZKEG010000176.1:0-3482 GCA_964551715.1 uncultured Thermodesulfobacteriota bacterium | reverse complement strand
TCAAAGGCCTACCTTGAAATAATCTCTTACCGTGGAAGTCTCCTCCTGCGAGATCACTATGCCGACTACCTGATGAGTATTCAACCCGGTAAGGGGGTTCTTTCTAAAGAACTCTTTATGCTCAAACGTTCTAAATCTCTGGACGCTTTGGAAGATTTCCTCGAGGCACAAGGGGTCTCTTTTGCCATCTGGCTTGCCACGCAAAAAATTACTTCTACCTGGTCATTCCCAGAGGATGACCCCCCGGAAAAACTCAAAAAACGACTACTTTCTCAAAAATTTCTTTTTAAAGAAATAATCTTTAAGCCCTTTAACCTCTATTGTCTAATAGGAATGAGCTCAGAGGAAGCCATTGCTCCCTTCAGAAGAGAGATACAAATCTACCTCGCCGTCGGGTTTCTCTTGGCCTTCTTGGCCATGGGCCTGACCTTCTTGCTCTATCACCATCTTATCGGTACCCCTCTGCGAAGACTGACTCAAGGATTGGCCACCGGGAATCTCCCTTCCGAAATCGGCATACAGGAATTTGATACCCTTCTTCGCATGGTCAAAAAAGCCTTAGAAAAAGAAAGGAAACTCATCGAGAGCCTAGCTGTTTCGGAAAAGCTTGCCGCTCTGGGTACCTTAGCCGGGGGCTATGCCCATGAATTCAACAATCTCTTACAAATTATCCTTGGTAATCTAGATGTGGCTGAAACCGCCTGTCGGCATAAAGCCTGTGATAAAGTCCAACGAAAACTCAAGATCGCCAGAGAGGCTGCTCTCCGTGGAGCGAACCTGGCCCGCAAGATCCTCTCAATCTCTCGCCACGAAAAAGGGATCGAAGAAGTCTGTAATCTTGGGGCCCTTTTGGAAGAACTCGAAGAGGGCCTTCGTAGCGGCTTGCCCAAAAACGTGAAATTTCAGGTAGAAACCGAACGCCATTTGGGGGTGCCGCTTTCTTCAGAAAAATTGCGGGATATCATCGTCAATCTGGTAAGTAACGCCAGAGATGCCTTAAAGGATGAAGGAGAAATCCGGATACGTGCCTATGCCAAAGGAGAACAGGTTATCCTGGAGGTCTCTGATACCGGAACCGGAATGGACGAAGAGACCAAAAAGCGCATCTTTGATCCCTTCTTCACCACCAAAGAACCCGGAAAGGGCACCGGGCTCGGGCTCTATGCCGTATATCAATTGACCGATCTAGCCGGTGGTCAAATAGAAGTGGATAGCCGCTCTGGAGAGGGAACCCGCTTTCGAATCTCCTTCCCTCGGGCAGACCTGCCCCCGCCATCTCAGGATGAGAGGAAAACCCATAAAGACATCTCCAGATCAAAGTCTCTTCGCCTCTTGGTGGTAGATGACGAAGAAGAGATCCTTGAAAACTTTCGCGAACTCTTCCTTAAAGAAGGACATGAAGTAGATCTAGCCTCAAGCGCGGAACAGGCCCTCTCCCTCCTTAAGAAAAAGTCTTTTGATCTCGTCTTTCTGGATCTGGCCATGCCTGGAAAGGGAGGAATTTGGTTGATCCAGGAGATCTTAAAAACCGGGTTAGCGCCCAAAATTGTCGTTATGACCGGTTTTGCCGGAAAGATGACCGAAGAAGTAGAAAAATTTGAGCATCAAGGCAAGATCTACAAAATCCTCTGGAAACCCTTTGATTGGAAGCGTATCAAAGAGATTCTTAGGGAGGTGATTTCTTGAAATATCTGATCTTTTTAGTCTTTTTAGGCATTCTCGTTTGGGGCGCCTCTGTCCAGGCCCAATATTATCAAATGGCCCTTCGGGAGCTTCGCCTGGTCCAGGCAGCCTCCCTGATTCCAGAAAGCGTAGAAGAGAGCCCTTGGCCGACTACGGTAATCACCGCCGAACATCTGAAGCGTTTCGGCTGGCGCAATATCAGAGAAGTCTTGGAATACCTCCCTTCTTTTTACCTGGTCCAGGATGTGAATGAACGGGTAGTGGCCCATCGAGGCATCTTTCGGACGAATACCTCCCATCTCCTTTTCTTTGAGGAAGGTGTAAGACTAGATGCGCCGGATCTACACAATTTCCTGGGAGACTATGACTACCCCTTGACCGATGTCTCTCGTATTGAAGTAATCCGTGGGCCAGGCTCTAGTCTCTACGGGACTGCAGCCTTCACCGGCATGGTAAATGTCGAAAGGGAACCTCCTCAAAAAGGGACCCTTTTACTCGAGGGGGCTAAGGATCAGGAATTGGTCGATCTATCTCTAAAAAAAGGCCCTTTATACCTCCTTTGGCATTATTGGGATCGTAAAGGGGAAAAAATAACCCTTGGTAAAGACCAAGACTATGCCGAGGTCCCGGTAAGCGGAGAGCAACTTATTCACCCAGCGCCAAATAACTACGCCCTTCTTGGAAGATTGGGTTCCAAAAGCCAGTATCTTGCCTGGTGGCATTTCCGGCATGAATACCAGACCCCACGCGGCCAAAGGGGGCAGATTTTGCTGCCTGAGGATAATTCTCCTTTTGGCTCTCATGAGCGGGCTTATTTAGACATTTTAGCCCTCAAGAAGGATTTTACTTGGCACAAATTCAAAATCACCCTTTTACCCACGGTTAGCTATCTAGATCTGGATTCTCCGCAGGTCTTGTTCACCAATCGAGAACCAGAAGGACCTCAATATCTCGACGCTGAGATGGAAAGCCTTCGTTACAGCCTCAATCTCTATGCTAGCCATCCTTTGCCCAACGGAGGTGTCTTCGTCTTCGGTGGTGTGGCTGAAGGCCAAGATATCAAACGTTACTGGCTCCGGTGTCTCTCCCCGACTAAGGACTATAGGGAAAGGTTACCCTCGACCACTGAATACAACTATGGACTCTTTGCCCAATATAAAAAACACCTCTGGGAACGCTTTCTCCTAAATCTGGGATTACGCTACGATTACTACGAGAGCTTTGGAGGGCATTTCTCCCCCCGCCTAGCCCTGATATGGGCCTTGACTTCCAAATGGAGACTTGGGCTCTCTTACGGTGAGGCCTTTAAGGCTCCACCCTATTTTTATCGGGTCTCTAACCCTGTTCTGGGTTACGGATCTTCTAGCGATCTTAAAGAAGAAATCCTGAGAAACCTTTCCCTTTCTCTCAGCTACTATCGTAACGAAAGCACTTTCTTACGGGCCGTAGGCTATTATCAGGAAGTAACCGACTTTATCGCCTACAATTCGATCAAGCGGGAATATGAAAACGCTGGCAAGCTTGGTCTCCTGGGTCTGGAAATAGAAGGGCAATATTTCACCGAACCTTTGATCTTCTTTCTCAATTATAGCTTCTATGACTTGACCGAGAACAATGGCTCTTTTTGTGTTCAAGGGGAATACTTGTGTAGCCTCCCGCGCTGGATGATAAAGGGAGGCCTAAGCCTCCGTCTGCCAGCCCCCTTTTCTTTATATTTATCGCCTATGTGGCGTATTTACGGTAAAGCCCTGCATCATTCTTTGCGAAAAATGCCCTCCTATGCCCTTTTCGATCTTAAT
>CAZKEG010000175.1:0-3526 GCA_964551715.1 uncultured Thermodesulfobacteriota bacterium | reverse complement strand
ATCTCCATCCCTACCGCAAAGAAAAATCTGATAAAAATCCTCTTTTCTTCAGGTCCTCTTTAAAAATTTACCCCAACCCTTGCCTCTGCTTTAGTAATGCTTATCTTTCCTTACTGAAGGATAGCAGAAAAATTAGTAAAGGAGGGAGAAAGCTATGCCTATAAACTGGGGGTTGTGGTTTGATCCTTTTCGTGAATTTGATCGTTTACAGCAAGAGATTGATCGTTTATTAGAATTAACCAAACCATTTATTCCTATTCGTTCTGTAGCTAGGGGTACATTTCCTGTTATCAATATTGGAGAAACTAATGATCATGTTTTAGTCTACATTTTTGCTCCTGGTATCAATTTAGAAAAGGTTGACCTTTCTATTGAAGGTAATCTTCTTTCTATTTCTGGTGAGAGGGACGCTTCTTCTGCTCTTAAATTAGAAAAAGTTGAACCAGAACGTTATTATCGTCAAGAAAGATTTAGTGGAAAATTTACCAGAGTTGTTTCCTTGCCGGAATCGATTAACCCTGATGAGGTAGAAGCTACTTATCAAAACGGCATTATAAAGGTCAAAATCGGTAAGAAAGAAGAAAAGAAGGCCCGTCGTATTGAGGTAAAGGCTGGTTAAAATATTAAGAAGGAGGGATGACTATGGCTGAGAAAGAGACCAAGGAACTGGCCACCAGGGAGGAACGGACACCAGCGACCAAGACCGAAAGACCCATGGTTCCCCCGGTGGATATTTATGAAACCGCAGAAGGACTTATCTTGGTGGCGGATATGCCTGGGGTCTCTAAGGATAAGGTTGATGTCAAGATCGAAGAAAATGTTTTAGAGATCCGGGGTGAGATCGCTGACCTTCCAGGGGAAGATGTTTCTCCGGTTTACGCCGAATTGACTGGTAAGGAATATTATCGGGCCTTTACTATTGGGCCTGAGTTTGATCTGGACAAGGTAGAGGCCACGATGGAGGCCGGTATGTTACGCATCTTCCTCCCTAAGATCGAGGCCGAAAAACCGCGTAAGATTGAGATTAAAGTGGTTTAGTTAAGCCTTAAAGGGTCCCGACTGGGATCGGGGCCCTCTCCAATTTTTTTAAATCTTCTGGTGTATCCACTTCCGGGCATTCGTATCTGGTAATGGAGACAGCGATGGGGTAACCATGTTCTAAGGCCCTTAATTGTTCGAGTTTTTCGGCCTTCTCCAGTTCCCCTGGCTCCAGTCGAATGAAGAGGTCTAAGAAACTTCGGCGATAGGCATAGATTCCTATATGTCTGAGATAAAGGGGCCTGGGGCCAGGGGCCCTGTAAAAGGGAATAGGGGCTCGAGAAAAATAGATGGCCAGGCCCTCACGGTTTAAGACCACTTTGACCCGATTGGGATCATAGAGTTCTTCTTCCTTTACTATGGGTACAGCTACAGTAGCCATAGGGATGTCGGTCTTTAACAACAAAGGGCGGACTAATTCTTCGATTACCGCCGGCTCGATAAGGGGTTGATCCCCCTGAATATTGACCACAATGTCGTTATCCGAAAGACGTAAGAGTGAGGCAGCTTCCGCCAGGCGTTCGGTGCCACAGGAATGATCCGAGCTGGTCATCACCGCTTGCCCGCCGAAGCCTTCCACGCAGGCCTTGATTCGTTCATCATCCGTGGCCACCACTACCCCTTCGAGGATCTTACTCTGCTTGGCTCGTTCATAGACATGCTGGATCATAGGCTTATTATGAAGGAGGGCTAAGGGTTTGCCTGGGAAACGAGTTGAGCCATAACGAGCGGGAATAAGCCCCACAATGCGCATCAAGACCTCCTTGATCAAGATTCCCCAAGATAAGTAAAGTATAAAAGGTTATTTTTCAAAAGCTGTCAAAAGGAGGTAAAGATGGCTTATTTCTATAAGGAAAAAGAGATTGAGTTTAGAGATCATCCCAAGTTTGAAGGAGTGAAACTGGCTGTCCTGGTTGATTCGAGCAAAAATCGAGAAGTTAGCATTTCCCTCCTTGAAATTGCCCCTGGGGTCGAGATCCCTATTCACACCCACGAGAGGCAGATCGATTCTATCTATGTCCTTTCTGGGCAAGGGGAAGCCTATGTTAACGGCGCCTGGCTGGCCATCGAAGGCGGAGATTATATCTTTGTCCCGGTCAAAGAAGAACACGGGATACGCAATACGGGAAAAGATCCACTTAGGCTCTTTGTAGTCCATAGCCCACCGCTCTTCTAAGCAAAGTGATCAAAACCCAGGGAAGATATTTCCTCTTTGGCCCCGTCTTGGTGCAGAAGATAGACTACATTGGTTTCTGGAATGATATACCCGATCTTAAAGGGTTTTCTCCCCAGGGAAGAGAAAAGGGCTAGGAGGTCCTTTTCTCTCTCAGGAGGAAGGGTAAAGAGTAAGGCAAAGTCTTCTCCTCCGGCTAAGGCATACCAAAGGGCCGGGCGTGAGAGTTTGGCTTGGTAAATCTCTTGCACGAGGGGGACTTTTTCTTCATGTATTTCAGCCCCTACTCCGCTTGCCCTACAAAGCCTGACCAGGTCTATGGCCAAACCATCGGAGATATCCATCATGGCCGAGGGGAGGCCTGCTTCCGCCAGTTGTAATCCGAGTTCTATCTCTGGAGTGGGATCAAGGTGAGCCTCTACCAAGGCCTTTGGCTCAAAGAGTCCTTTTTGTAGTTGTTCAAGCCCAGCACTAGCCGCCCCCAAGGGGCGAGAAACAAAGACAAGGTCTCCGACCTTGGCTCTGTTTCTAAAGATAGCTTTTCCCGGGGCCGTGGTCCCAATCAAGACCAGATTCAAAAATAGCCCGCTTGGACTACGAACCGTATCCCCGCCTACTAATTGAGCCCCGAATTCGGCTAGGCGTTCGTTCAAGGCCTGAAAAAAGGCCTTCACAAAGTCTTTCTGTGGAGAAGAAGGGAAACCTATGGTTAAGAGGGCATATTTAGGCCTTCCGCCCATGGCGGCGATGTCGCTTAGGTTAATGGCCGCTAGTTTTCGAGCCAGATAGGCAGGACTAAAATAGGAAAGCTCGAAATGGATCCCTTCTATCATGGCGTCGGTGGTGAGGAGGAGCCATTGCCCCTCCTCTTCGAGCACCGCACAATCATCGCCTACCCCGGCAATAAGTCTCTCACGGGGTAGGTTTTGGGCCAGGTATTGTAGGAATTGTTCTTCGGTCACGGGCGTGGATAGATTTCCAAATCGCTGAAGAAAAAGGCGATTTCTCGGGCGGCGGATTCAGGACTGTCAGAGCCATGGACCGTGTTTTCACCCTTGCTCAAGGCAAAGGTCTTACGGATGGTTCCTTCTTCGGCCTCTGCCGGATCAGTGGCCCCCATGATCTTTCGGCACTTGGCAATGGCGTCTTCACCCTCGAGGACCAAGGCCACGATGGGACCAGAGGACATGTAATCTGTAAGTTCGTCATAAAAGGGCCTGTCTTTGTGGACAATGTAAAAACGCTTGGCCTCTTCTTTGGTCAAACGGATCATCTTCATGGCCACTATTTTGAGGCCTGCCTTTTCAAAAAAGG
>CAZKEG010000174.1:0-3558 GCA_964551715.1 uncultured Thermodesulfobacteriota bacterium | reverse complement strand
CTTAAGTCGGACCTACGGTCTTTTTTTCCATGCCGAGGGCGAAACTACGGAACATTACGATGATCTTGGAAACAATCTAGGGGAGTTTGGCGTCTCTTTGGCCGTAATCGGCTATCGAGGTCAAGGGGGTGGTGAGGGAGAACCTTCCTTTGAAACCCTTTTTCAAGACGCGGTAAAGGCCTTTGATTATTTAAAAGATTTCCTTAAGGACCGAGGTCGACGCAGCATTATTGCCTTGCTTGGTCGTTCCTTAGGTGCCGGGGTGGCCTTGACCGTGGCGGTGGAAAGGGCAAGCGAAGTCTCGGCCCTTATCCTTGATAGCCCTATTATTGAGGGTTCGGCCTGGCTTGCTTATCGAGGCCTTCATAACGGGGAAGATCCCTTCCAAATAGTGGAGCGAATCAAGAAATGGCGTAAGGCCCTTCTCATCTTTCAGGCCCAATTTGATGAGGAAATTTCCCTTCCCGAGACGGAAAAACTGCTTATTTTTTGTCCAGGGCGAAACAAGCGCCTCTTGATCATGCCTGGTTATCGACGAGAAGAAACCATTGAACGAGGTGGAAAGCTTTATGCAGAAACCATTGCCGAATTATTGAATCGCATGGTTGGTAAATTTGGGCGAAAAAGAATGCAGTAGGAGGTTGTATGAGTCGGAAAGGTCGTAAATGGTTTAGTGAGACCCAAGAATTTCAGAGCACTGATGACCCATATCTTCCGAAGAAAATGCCCGGGGGAGAGGCCATTTGTCCCCGTTGTCATGCCGTCTTTAGGGATAAACGCTGGCTTTTAGACGAGGAATTTTATCAGGAATTCAAAGATAGCGACTTGGTGCCCAAATATTTATGTCCTGGGTGTCGAAAGGCCGTTGACCGGTATCCCATGGGTTATCTCTATCTTTCCGGAGAGTTCTTTGAAAAACATAAGGAAGAGATCATGCGGGTCATAAATAACGAATATGAAAGGGCTCGCCAAAATAATCCCCTCCAACAAATTATCGCCACTTATGAAGAAGACGGGCGTACCGTGATCGAAACCACCACTGAAAATCTGGCTCAACGTCTGGGGCGTGCTGTTTATCGGGCTTATAAGGGTGATCTTACCTTTAAATGGTCTGAAGGTAACAAACTGGTGCGTGTTTACTGGGTACGCTAGGAGGACTTATGGGTAAACCAGAACGCCGACCGCTCACCAAGGACGAACTGGAATATTTTCGAGAAAAGCTCCTTAAGCGTAAAAAAGAACTCTGGCAGGAAGTGATCGAGACTTTGAGACGAGAAGGGGCTGAAGAGTATCAAGATCTGATTCAGACAGTAAAGGAAGAAGAGGATCTAGCCCTGGCTGATATCAAAGAGGAAACTTTGCTTACCCTTTTAGAGCCTAAGATCCGGGAGCTTGAGGCCATTGAGCAGGCCCTCATCCGTATGGAGACTGGTGAGTACGGTCGTTGTATCGACTGCGGGAAGTGGCTTAGAATAAAACGTTTGGAAATTATGCCCTGGGCGGCCAGGTGCCGAGAATGTAAAGAAAAATGGGAGCAATTAAAGGCCCTTGAATGAAGCTTACCGCTAATCGCCTGACCCTCCTGCGGATCTTGTTAATTCCGGTGCCTTGTGCCCTTTTTTACGGAGGGCCAACGGCCAAGCTCACGGCCCTGGGGGTGGCCTCACTCCTTGGGCTTACGGATTATTTCGATGGCAAATTGGCCCGCCGCCAAGGGGTAACCCGCCTTGGGGCCCTCCTTGACCCCATTGCCGATAAGATCTTTATCACCGTCTTTTATCTCCTCTTGGCTCATTTTCATTACCTCCCTTTGTGGTTGGTTCTCCTTGTTCTTCTTAGAGAATTTCTAATCACTGGCTTGCGTCAATTAGTCCCAGGGAATTTACCGGTCAGTTGGTTGGCCAAATTAAAGACCACCATTCAGATGCTTGCTGCTGGCTTAATCGTGGTGGTTCGGGTCTTTCCTTCCTGGGCCTTGTGGGGGCTCTTGGCCGTGGCCCTGACCCTAGGGGTCGGGGTTTGGTGGACCAACTTCAAGAGCAGACAAAAGCTTTTAGTGACCGGTTGGTCCTTGACTCTGCCCTTTCTTTCCCTCCTCCCCCAAAAAGAGCTTGCCCTGACCTTGGGGCTCATAGTCCTCGTCTTTACTTGGCTTTCTGGAGTCGATTATCTTCAGAAGGCTTGGCCTTTCCTCTTTTTGCGGAAGACCCTTGTTTTGTTCATTTCGTTTACCCTACCGATAGCTTCTATCTTGGCCATGCCCTTTTTAGGACGCTTTTGGCTGGTAGTGCCGTTGGTCTTAATTGCCGAGCTTTCTCGCCAAGCCCTTGGACTTTTAGGTCCTTCCTCGGCTAAGGAAGACAAAATCTTCGGTCTCATGGGCTTGGCCGGTCTTATTTGGTGCGCTTTAGGGCCTCAAGGAAACGGCTTGGTGGCTTTTTGGTCGATAGTTTTGGTTTTGGACACCTTTTTAGTCTTTAAGAAGGCCTATCAACTGCGTGCCTATCTTCGAGGCTAGGCCCAAGGATCTTTTTCAAGCCTCTTTAAAAGGGCCACCTCGTCACACTCCGGGAATTTGGGGCATTTCACACAATCTGCCCAGACCTTATGGGGAAGGGTGCTTTTTTCAATCAATTCAAAGCCCAGGCGTTCAAAAAACTCAGGCGAGGTGGTAAGGGCAAAGACCTTAGGGATACCCAAGGCCTTGGCCTCCTCCAAGCAGGCCTTAACCAGTTCTACTCCTATGCCGTGGCCTTGGTATTCTTCGCTGACCACCAAGGAACGGATCTCAGCCAAATCTTCCCAACAGATATGCAGGGCACAAGCCCCGGCCAGGAGGTCCTTGTCCTCAGGGACGTAGACAAAGAAATCTCGCACGTGTTCATAGAGTTCACTAAGGGCCCGAGGGATGACCTGCCCGGTCTTGGCAAAGTGGCTGATAAGCCGATGGATGTCTCGCACATCGGTGATGCGGGCCTTGCGGATCACTCTAGCCTCCGAGTCTGGTGATGTAGAAGGTCTTGATCTTTTCTTTCTTTTGCAAGACTCGGCCGAAATCTTTGGCTTCTTGAAAGGTCTTGAATCGCCCCACGTATACTCGGTACCAAACGCCTTTTTTGGGGAGGTTAACCCGTTTGACAAAGGCCTCGTATCCTCGATCCCCAAGCGTTCGGGCGTAACGTTGGGCCTCGCGTGGGCTTCGAAAAGAAGCTACCTGTAAGGTAAAGAATGGATGGCTCTTTGAGACCTTTTTGGCCTTGGTTTCTTTGGGTTTAGTCACTTTAGGTTTGGTCGGAACCTTGGCCGCTAGTTTGGATTTTTTAGCCGCTGATTTGGTCGGAGCTTCCTTGAAAGGAACGGGCTTAGGCACAGGGAGAGGTTTTTCCTTAATAGATTCCTTAATAGATTTCTTAGGTAGTTCTATCGGGGGTTTTTCTGGTATTTCCCCGGGGGTCTTTTCCGGGACCACTACCGGGGCCTTCATCTCTTCGGTGACCAAGGGAGGGGAGACCTTTTTGGCCTTTAAGGTCTCTTTGGAGACCGGGGCCTCTTTGGCTT
>CAZKEG010000173.1:0-3562 GCA_964551715.1 uncultured Thermodesulfobacteriota bacterium | reverse complement strand
TCTTTCATAAAGAAGGGCTGGATGAAAAGATCATTGAACTCTTAAACATCTGGACCAGAGAACCGCACCTTGATGTCTGGCAAGACCTGGTCTATCGTCTCAAACACCCCAAGGAGGAAGTGACCATTGCTGTGGTGGGCAAATATGTGCACCTTAAGGATTCATACAAATCCCTTCATGAAGCCCTGATCCACGGCGGGCTCCCCTCCCTGACCAAGGTCAATATTCGCTACCTTGATGCAGAGGAGATTACCGGTGACAATATTGCCGAGTGCCTCAGAGGTGCCGATGGGGTCTTGGTCCCCGGCGGATTCGGTTCAAGGGGCATCGAAGGCAAGATCATGGCCATTCGTTATGCTCGGGAGAACAAGATCCCCTTCTTTGGTATCTGCTTAGGGATGCAGCTCTCGGTGATCGAGTTTGCCCGTCATGTGGCTGGATTAGAAAGGGCCAATTCCACCGAATTCGATCCTGATACACCTCATCCGGTGATCTATCTCATGCGCGAGTGGTTCAATTATCGGACGCAAAAGGTAGAGGTGCGGGATGAAAAGACGGAAAAAGGCGGGACCATGCGTCTCGGGGCCTATCCATGTCGGTTAGTAGAAGGCACCCTGGCCAAGGCTGCTTACCAAGTAGATGAGATCTTTGAACGCCATCGCCATCGATACGAGTTTAACAATGAATATCGCTCAATCTTTGAGGAAAAAGGAATGCGCATCAGTGGACTCTCTCCGGATGGAGAATTGGTAGAGATCGTCGAACTCAAGGATCATCCTTGGTTTTTGGGTTGCCAATTTCATCCAGAATTTCGCTCTCGGCCCATGGAACCACACCCCTTATTTGTCTCTTTCATCAACGCCGCGCTGGAATACAAAAAGAAGAGTCCATGAGCGATATTTCCTGGTCAGAGGCCAAGAGTCTGCTTTTAAAGGCCCTTAAGCAGGCCGGTGTAGAATGGCCTCTTGAAGAAAATTGGTCCCTTTTGGTGCGTTATGGAGAGGCCCTGGAGGAGGCGGCTTCAAGCCTTAACCTTACCGCGGTAAAGACCCGTCGTGAACGGGTATTGACCCAATTCCTGGAGTCATCGGTCCTGGCCTCAAAGCTACCAGAGACCGGTTCAGCGGCAGACCTGGGCACCGGAGCTGGCATCCCGGGCCTGGTGGTCAAGCTGGCCCGTCCGGGGTTAGAAATCACTCTGCTTGAGGCCTTACCCTCCCGAGTAGAGTTTATGAATCGAATTATTCAGGAATTGGGTCTTAGAGGCGTGCGGGCCAAGGCGGTTCACCTCGGCCAAGATCCTTGGCCCGGGCCTTTTGATCTGGTCTTTGCCCGGGGCTATGGGGCGGTACGCAAGTTTACCCTCCATGCCGACCGGTGTTTGCGCCCTGGAGGCCGGGCCTATTATCTCTGGCGTAAGGGAATAGAGCCTTGGGGTGAAGGAGTGTCAGCCTTACGTCTACTTGAAGAACAGACCTTTCCTGGAATCTCTTCACCACTCCTGATTTGGGAGAAATCTTAGTTTAAAAATTTTGGGTGAGCCCGACTAATTTGAGATGACTCCCGGTACGGGAAGGGATCACTTCCAACCGGATAGGGATGCGTTCCTTAAGCTCGGACACATGAGAGATGATCCCTACCAAGCGACCACTGGCCCTTAGGTCTAATAAGACTCGTAAGGCCAATTCCAAGGCCTCAGGGTCTAGGCTGCCGAAGCCTTCGTCGATGAAGATGGCTTCCATGGAGATCCCGCCGGAAAACCGCTGGACTGCTTCAGAAAGCCCTAAGGCCAGGGCTAAAGCAGCCAGAAAACTTTCCCCTCCAGAAAGGGTCTCTACCGGGCGCGTAGTGCCGCTATAGGCGTCAAACACTTCCAGATCCAGGCCGGCCCTCTGACGCCGATCCACCACTTCCAGGCGGCGGCGTAAGAGATATCGCCCCTGACTCATTTCGGTAAGTTTTTGGGAAGCCAAAAAAAGTACCTGGTCAAGAAGGGCCCCGAGTACGTAGCGGTGGAAGGATAGCCGCTTGGGGTTATGCCCGGAAAGTAACTCCGCCAAGCGGGCTACCTGCTGGAATTCTTTTTCACTCTCGGCAAAGAGTCTGTTTACCTCCGCCAGTTCCCGGGCACAGCACTCAAGGTTTTCAAGTTCCTTCTCAAGCCCGGCTAAGGACTTTTGTTCCTGAGCCAGGGCCTCTTTGGCCTGACGATATTTCTGTTCTAAAGCCGAGATATCCGGAGGCTTGAGATCTTTTATCCTTTTTTCCGCCCGGACCAGACGTTCCTTAGCCGCAGCTAGTTCTTCCCTGAAGGACTCTAAACGTTTAGATAGGGCTTCCCGTTCCTCTTGAGGAAGTAAGGCCTGGCGAAGGGCCTCAAGATCCTCAAAGCCCGCTTCTTTGAGAATCTTCGTCAGAACTCTTTCCGCTTGAGCCGAGGCCTCGTCCAGTTCCTTTTGACGTTGGTGATGAAGGGCCATGGCCTTTTCGTGAACTTTCACCTCTTGTTCGGCGAGTTCTTTGGCCCTGCGGGCCTCTTCAACTCGGGTTTCTATTTCTTTGATCATCTTATCTAAGGTCTTGATACGTTGGCTGAGCCGATCCGGAATTTTGGCCTCTTCAGGCAAAGAAGAATCGATCTCTTCTATTTTGGCTCTATTTTGTTGCACAACTACCAAGGCCTTTTCGCGGGTTTGACGGAGATTCTCAAGGCGTCTTTCCGTCGTCTCCTTTTCCCGAACCAGTTGTTCTAGCTGTTTTTCGAGTTTGGCTAGGGTCTCTTTGGCCTTTAAGGCTTCTTGTAAAGCTTTGTCTAACTCTTTTTCCTTTTGCCTAAAGTCCTCTTCTGAGAAAGAGGCAAACTCCCCGAGTTCCTTTAAAAGACTCTCTTTCTCTTGTTTGATCCTTGATAAGGCCTCTTCTTGGCGCCCGATCCGTTCGCGGAGGGCTCCAGCCTTTTGTATAGCTTCTTTGGCTGCCTGACGAGTCATTTCAAGGTCTTTGACCTCAATCTTAAAGAGAGTAGGAGTTGCTGGTTGCGGATGTTTGGTCGCCCCGCAGACCGGGCAAGGCCTTCCGGGTTTAAGACGTGCAGCCAAGACCGCCGCCTGCTCGGTCAACCATAAGGTTTCTAGCTTTTTTACCTCTAGATGAAGTCTCTTTTCCTCTTCTTCTGCCTGCAAGAGGATCTTTTGGTCTTGTTCGAGCCCTTTTAGGAGATCTTCTTCTTCAATTAGGATCTTTTGGAGGGTTTTTCTCTTTTCATGAAGCAATTCCCAGGTCTTTTTCTTTTCCTGCCATAGATTTACTTTAAGGGCCTTGGCGGTGAGGGCCTCTTTTTCCTTTAAGGCCTCTTTTTCTTGTACTTCTAGTCTTTGGAGAGAACTTTTTGCCCTTTCTAATTCCTGATCAAGGCTTTTAAGCTGCGCTTCTTCTTGCCTAATGATTTTTTTGAGCTCAAAAAGTTCCCTGGCTTTGGGTAAACGATCTTCTAAAAGGGCCTTTTCTATCTTTAGCTTTTCAAGTTCCGAACGCTTTGCTTCCCAAAGAGAGAGCTCTTTGG
>CAZKEG010000172.1:0-3614 GCA_964551715.1 uncultured Thermodesulfobacteriota bacterium | reverse complement strand
ACTACTTGTCCTCCGCCTAAGCTGGCAAGTTCCTTGGCGGCAAGGAGAATGTCTTCGTCATTCATCCCGACCACCAGGAGATGATGACTATCATGAGCCACGGTGGAGGCCAGGGCCCCGCTTTCGAGACCAAAGCCCTGAACAAAGCCCACAGTGTAACGCCCGGTGTTATGATGGCGCTCAATGCAAACAATCTTGGCCAGATCCCGCTCTGGATCGGTTGCTACTAGGCCGTCTTTGACCGTGGGTTCGAGAAGCAAGTGTTCGGTAACAATCTGGCCAGGGATTAGGCCGATGACCCGTAGTCGTTTTCCCTGAACAGGGACACGAAGATCTAGATCTCTTGGTAAAGTAAAAGAACGGGCTAAGGCTTCTTCTGGTTGGGGAAGTTTTTCACAGAGTCTACCCTCTCGGGCCACCAGACGTCCTGCCGCCCAAACGGCCTGGACTTCGAAGCTCTCTAGGTCCTTGACCACCACCAAATCGGCTCTTGCCCCGGGGAAGATTCCCCCTCGGTCGAGGAGCTGGTAATGTCTGGCTGGGGAGATGGTCACCAAACGCACCGCTGTAATTGGTGAAAGCCCGAGGCTTACTGCCTCCCGAAGGACGCGGTTTAGATGACCTTTTTCTAAGATCTCTTTGACGTTTACATCATCGCTTACCAAAGTAAAGAAAGGCCAATTATTTTCGGAGACCAGGGGCAGGAGATCTCTTAAATTGTTGGCTACCGAGCCCCTTCTGATGAATACAGTGAAGCCTAAGGCAAGCTTTTCTTTGGCTTCTCCCAAAGAGATGGTCTCATGATCGTTGGCCGGGCCGGCCAAGCGATAAGCCTCAAGGGCTGGGCCCGAAAGCCCAGGGGCATGGCCGTCTATATGTTTACCAAAGGCCTTGGTGATCCGTATCTTGTCCAAAAGATCCGGTTCTCCAGCTATAGTCCCGGGAAAATTCATCACCTCGGCCAAACCGATGACTTGAGGATGCCTGAGGAGCCAGGCCACTTCATCTGGGCCGAGTACTGCCCCGGCGGTTTCAAGTGGAGAGGCCGGGACACAAGAAGGGGCGGTGAAATAAAAAGAGAAAGGGACCTTTTGAGCCTCGCGTAAAAAGTATTTTATGCCCTCAAGCCCGGCCACGTTGGCAATTTCATGTGGATCGCAGATGGCACAAGTAGTGCCACAGGATAGCAGAATTTGGGCCAGTTCTACCGGGGTGAGATAAGAGCTCTCGATATGAAGATGGGCATCGATAAATCCAGGCAGAACATAGGCCCCGGCAAGATCAATCTCTTGTTTGGCCTTTCGCGGTGAAAAGCCGATGATTTTCCCCTCGGCTATATAGATGTTACGTTCTTCGATCTCCCCGGAAAAAACATTGACCAACCTGGCCTGTTTCAGACAAAGATCAGCGGCCTTATCTCCTCTGGCTATGGCTAAGTACCCTTCAAGCCCCATTTCATCCACCTCCGGTTTTATACAGGTCTTCAAAAGGTAGATCAAATGTAGTAATTTAAATTTGTTATAATTCAAAAGTTTATATAATTTTTAAAGGTGCTAGAAAAAATAACTTTTTGAAAAGTCTCTTTTGGCCGAAACTTAAAAAGAATTTGAGAGAAATCAAGTTTGGTAATCAGATAGTTTTATTTATAATTAGACAAATTTTAAGGTCGAAAAAGTTATCAAAGGGGGAATAGAATGCGCGTCGTTCTTGAAATAGAAGATACAAAAAGGTGAGGCATTAATAAATTTCTTAAAACAGTTACTTTTTGTGGAAATGAAAAAGACAAGAAAAGTTAGAAAAAAGACAAATATAGAAGAAGTTTTTGGGATTTGGAAGGATAGAGAAATTTCTCAAGAAATTATTAGAAAGAAAGCCTGAGAATGTAAGTGGTAATTTGTGAGTTAAAGATTTTCACTATATTGATGGATTAAATTTGTTAGATTTTGAGAAAGAAAAGAAATACTTAGCTCGGCCTAAATTTAAACGATTGGATTCAATGACGTTTATTCAAGATGAAGTTTCTAATCAAGGCGGCTCAGGTTAGTCAGGGGTTCAGGGTGAAGGCCTGTCGCGGGGCCAGAGGGTGCCCCAACGCGATCACTTCTTCGGCCACTCTTTTGCGTCGAATAGAAGATCTCCTGCATCAGGAAAATCTCACCGAGTTTTTACAGGAAAGGGTAGGGGGCCCTTTAAGGCACCATCATCAATTCCGAGTGGCTATTTCCGAATGCCCAAACGCCTGCTCGCAGGTTCATATCCAAGACTTCGGCCTTATCGGTCAGATGGAGCCGGAACTTACTGGAGAGTGTACGAAATGTGGGAGTTGTGAAGAGGCCTGTGAGGAAGGGGCTATAAGGGTTGAGGATCGCTTTCCGGTCATCGATCCAGAAAGATGCCTAAATTGCGGTGCCTGTGTGAGCCTGTGCCTCAGGGGCTTTGACTCCGGGGCGCATAGGCTATCGAATCTTGGTAGGGGGAAAGCTTGGCCGGCACCCACGGTTGGCTAAGGAGTTGGTCTCTTTTGCCACCGAAGAAAAAGTCTTACAAATTTTGAAGAAGGTCATTTCCTTTTACAAGGTCCACAACCGCCGCGGTGAAAGGCTTGGGCAGCTCATAGAAGATGTGGGCTGGGAAGAGTTTAGAAAGGCTATTCTAGGAGAAGGTTCATGAAGTGTCCTGGGCAGGATACCCGTTACTGGAAGGAAGACGCCATTTTTGAGGTACGCTGCCCGGAGTGCGGGACCATGGTAGAATTTTTTAAAGACGATGTTTCCCGTCCCTGTCCAGGTTGTGGGCGGCGCCTGCCCAATCCGCGGATGGACTTTGGCTGTGCGGCCTATTGCCCCTATGCCGAACAGTGTCTGGGGAGCCTCCCTCCAGAGCTTCGTGAACAACAGTACCTGGTCTTTAAAGACCGCCTTAAGGCCGAGATCTGGGCCCGGTTCAAAGATGATCCTTTGATGCTCGAAAGGATGCAGAAGAGAGAACGGTTTGCCGAAATGATCGCCCTGGAAGAGGGCGGAAGGCTTCCTATAGTGTTAGCGGCAAGTTATCTCTTTGAAATGAGAGAAGAGGCGGAAGCCCTCCTTCAGAGTCTTCGGGCCCCGCGAGAACTTAGCCAAGAAATCTTAATAACCTTTCATGGGGCCGAGACCAAAGAGGCGGCCATCCTCCATGACGCCCAGCTTCTCACCCTTAAGACCCTCAAAAAGGATTTTTCATCTCCCTTCAAGACCAAGACCGGCAAACGTTTGGCCCAAGGCCTTTAAAATTTGATTGACAATGGCTTTTCTTTATTCTAAGCTTAGAAAAATTATAAAATTATAGATATCAAACGAAATATTCAACATTCGTTTTTGTTTTGATCAAATTAGAAACAAATCTTAGATCAGAGCAATAAATAAAAAACCAAAGGAGGTTGGCTATGTGTATAAGACCAGGGACGATGGCCCCGGAGTTTGAGGCCCAGGCCTATCACCAGGGTGAGGTCAAGACCGTTAAGCTTTCAGATTATCGCGGGAAATGGGTAGTGGTGTGTTTTTATCCAGCGGATTTTACCTTTGTTTGACCAACAGAGCTTTCCACGATAGCGGTCCGCTATCCCGAGCTCCAGA
>CAZKEG010000171.1:0-3637 GCA_964551715.1 uncultured Thermodesulfobacteriota bacterium | reverse complement strand
CTAGGGATACGGGGCATAAGCACCTCCCGTAAGAGAACATAGTTTTCAAAAAAAAGAGGCTAGCAGAATTTGATCAGTCTGTCAAAATTTCGCCTGTCCCTTTTTTAACATTCTTCAAGGAGACGTTAGTCAAAAAGTTTATAATTTAACCACCGGTAAAAGATAAACCGAGTTTAAAGGCTAATTGATTGGCTGGCAGGAGGTCACGATATCTGTCGGGCAAGATCTTTTTAAGGCTCTTAAGGAGATTTTCAGGACTTACTATACGAGTCAGCCGCACAAAGGCACCCAAGGCAATCAGATTGATCAAACGATCGGAACCGAACTTTTGGGCCAATTCCTGGAGAGGAAGGGCTGCAACACGAAATCCATTTGCCCCTGGGAGAAATTCCTTCGGGATCAAGGAAGAATTAACTACCATGTATCCTTTTTTGATGAGGCGAGGGAGGAACTTCTGAAAAGAAGGAAAGTTTAAAAAGATAGCCCCTTTGACCTTGTTGACCACCGGGGAGGCAATCTCTCCCTTGGAGATTACCACCGTGCAATGGCACGTCCCCCCTCTCATTTCCGGACCATATTCCGGGAGGTAGGTCACGTTAAAACCTTCTTCCATGGCCGCCTGGGCCAATAGATTACCGGCAAAAAGGACCCCTTGACCCCCAAAACCTGCTACAATGACTTCAAAATTCTGGTCTTTCATTGGTTCTCCTGATTCCTATTTCGGTTTTATTCCTGTTTACTTGTTATCTAACTTATCGACAAAAATACCCAAAGGAAAAATCTTCACCAGCTCTTCGGAGATTTTTTTTAAAGCTGCCGAAGGACTAAGTTTCCAATTGGTAGGGCAAGAAGAGAGAAATTCTATATAGCCGAAGCCGTAGCCCTTAATCTGGGCTAAGAAAGCCTTTTTAAGGGCTTTTTTGGCCTTTAACACCTCTTTAGGCGTGGTCGTAGTCACCCGAGCGGAAAAGGCGACACCATCCATCTGGGCCATCATTTCGGCTATTTTTAGCGGCCAACCTTCGTGTTCAGGGCGTCTTCCAAGAGGGGTAGTGGTGGTCCTTTGGCCTGGAATAGTGGTTGGGGACAATTGCCCTCCGGTCATGCCGTAGACGGTGTTGTTGACCATGATGGCTGTGATCTTTTCGCCTCGGCTGGCGGCATGGAGGCTTTCTGCCAGCCCAATGGCAGCAAAATCTCCGTCTCCTTGATAGGTAAAAACGATCAACTCTGGCCGTGCTCGTTTGGCCCCGGTGGCCGCGGCACAGGCCCGACCATGCGGTGCCTCGCAGATATCCACATCTAGGTAATGGTACAAAAAACAGGCACAACCTATAGAGGCAATGCCATAGGCCCGCTCATCAACCCCTAATTCCACAAGGCATTCCGCTACCAAGCGATGGATCACACCATGGGAACAACCAGGACAATAATGAAAAGGCCTTTCTTTCAGTCTCTTTGGGAAACGAAAGACAGGTTCAAGCCCTTCGGTCATCTTAATTTCCTAGGATAAACCTTTTTGATGGTTTGGTAAATATCCTGAGGGGAGGGCAGATCACTGGGGGGAAAGGGGGCCGAGATGACCTCAGCCTGGTCGCAGACACAAAGCTTTACGTCCTCGACCATTTGTCCACAATTAAGTTCGGTGACCAAAAAGAGCTTGGTCCTTTGAGTGAGCTGTCGGAAGAGCTTTTCAGGGAAGGGGAAGAGAGTGATCGGTCTTACTAAACCTACGGATAACCCCTTTTCCCTGGCCTTAAGCACCGCGGCCTTGGCCAACCTAGCCTGGGTGCCAAAGGCGGCGACAATTAATCGGGCATCCTCGACCATAAAGGTCTCGGCTCGGGCCTCTTTGCGCATCTGGCGGTAGGTCTTTTGCAAGAGCTTGTTACGCGAAAGGAGTTCACCAGGGCCAAGGTAAAGGCTCCGAAGATGTCTGGAAGGCCGGCCCTTGGCTCCATCTAAGATCCAATCTTTGGGGTATTGTTTGGGCCGGATGCGTTTGGGCAAAAGGGGCTCTTTCATTTGCCCGAGGAGGGCATCAGCCAGGATCATAGCTGGCTGGCGATATTTCTCTGCCAAATCAAAGGCCTTGGCCGTTAGCTCGTAGGCCTCCTGAATAGAGGCTGGGGCCAGGACCAGGAAATGATAATCACCATGTCCTCCGCCTTTCACCGCTTGAAAATAGTCCCCTTGGGAGGCCTCTATCCCACCAAGACCTGGGCCGGCACGCATGACGTTGATCACCACCGCTGGAAGACGCATGGCTGCAAGGTAAGAAAAGGCCTCGGTCATAAGGGAGATTCCTGGGCTCGAGGAACTGGTCATGGCCCGTACCCCAGTAGACACTGCACCGAGGACCATGTTAATGGCCGCAAGCTCACTTTCGGCCTGAAGAAAGACACCGCCTCTTTTAGGCAATTCGCGGGCCATAAATTCTGGAATATCATTCTGAGGGGTGATCGGATAGCCGAAATAGCAACGACACCCCGCGGCCAAGGCCCCCATGGCCATGGCTTCTGTACCCTTTACCAAGACCCGTTTCATTTTTTCCTCCAGATTTCAAGGGCCACATCTGGACAGATAAGGTAACAAAAACCACAGGCCCGGCAGCCTTTATCTGGGAGAAATTCGATTACTCTATACCCCAGGGCATTACGCTTCTCTCCAAGGATCAAGGCTTTGGTGGGACAGACTTCGATACACAACCCACAGCCTTTACATCTTTCTTGATTGACAATCACTAACCCCTTTTTCTCTCTGGACAAGGCTTATTTCCCTACCGGTCGGCATATTGATGCAGGATTCAGCGCACAAATATCAAAAACTTTATGGTCTGTCAAAAATTTGAACCGCCCCGGGTTTGTCGGAGAGATGGTGGCTCTTATTGACGAGCATCGAAAGTACTACGGAATCGAGCCGATCTGCAGGATACAGAAGTGTCCACCTAAGTGTGTAAATTTTAAGCTTAACCAAATACCAACAAGAGGAGCAACCGTGTTTAAACATGTCCCTGGACTTGAGTCTCCCTCCAGGGAGTCCTGGTGGACACTCCCGGGCAGCGGGCAGTTGTTTATTTTTAGGGGACAACTATTACGTCGCCACTTTTTAGGAAGATATTTTGTTCTAAATGTTTGCCTTTAACTACTTCTTTATAATTAAACTTTATTCTAATTTGCTTATCTCCCTCTTGGCGTAAGATACCGATATCATTAAGATCGGCAAAAGGTGTTACTCCTCCAGCAATAGCTAGGGCCTGCATAACATTAATTTTTCGGCCCAATTTGTATTCTCCTGGTCTATTTACTTTTCCTACTACATATATCTTGTAGCTATTAATACCGATAACCATGACGGTTACTACAGGATCAGAGATATACTCGCTTAATTTTTTCACGATTTCCTTTCTCAAGTCTTCAACAGTTCGTCCGGCGGCCTGGAGTTCACCAACCAAGGGAAAGGAAATCTTTCCATCCGGTCTTACAATTACTTGTTTAGTTAAAGACTCGTCTTTCCATACAGAAATTTCTAGAATGTCTTCAGGCCCCAAGATATAAGAGAAAGTTTGGGCCCTGACCTTAATTCCACTTGAGATCACCAGGACGACCAAAAGAGTCAATAGTCCTTTTTTCATTTT
>CAZKEG010000170.1:2004-3643 GCA_964551715.1 uncultured Thermodesulfobacteriota bacterium | reverse complement strand
CCGCTTAAAGATAAGCCCTTATTATCGTCGCTTGCTCAAGGACCCTTCTATCCCCCTTACTACCAAACAATTTATTCAAAAAAAATTACGTTCTGCTATCTGGTTGATCAAAAGTATTGAGCAACGCCAGCGCACCCTCTTAAAGGTAGCCCAGAGTATCATGCGTTTCCAACGGGACTTTTTAGAACGAGGGGTGACCGGATTGAAGCCCTTGGTCTTGAGAGATGTGGCCTTGGATGTTCAGCTTCACGAATCCACGGTGAGCCGAGTGACTACTGGTAAATACATAGACACCCCTCATGGTATCTTTGAGCTCAAGTTCTTCTTCTCTACCGGATATACCAAGACCGATGGAGATCAAGTTTCTACGGAGACGGTCAAGGAATATATCAAACAGATCATCGCCGAAGAAAATCCGGAAAAACCTTATAGCGACCAAAAAGTGGCTAATATCTTAAAGGAAAAATACAACATCAAAGTAGCCCGTCGCACGGTAGCCAAATACAGAGACCAATTGGGAATCCTCCCTGCTAGCCGTCGTCGGCGGAAAAGGGGGATCAAATAGGAAGGAGGAGTCTGTATGCAGATCAACATCACCTTTAGACACCTGGATTCTTCTTTAGGGCTAAAGGAATACGCCCAGAAAAGGATCAGCAAGTTAGAAAAGTACTTTTACGGACCGGTAGAGGCCAATGTGATCCTAAGGGCAGAAAAGTTTCGGCAACAAGCAGAGGTAATCATCAATGGCGACGGGTACACTATTAACGGCAAAGAAGAGACCGCGGATATGTACGAGGCCATCGATTTGGTGGTGGCCAAGCTGGAAAGCCAGATCAAACGCCTGCGAGAAAAGCGCAAGAGCCGTAAACGGGGAACCAAAGAGGTGGCTTCTCCAGAAGAGGTTATCTCTGAAGAGGGCTTACCCATCGAGGTTCAAAAGGTCTATGTAAAACCTATGTCAGTAGAAGAGGCCTTAGAACAATTGAAAGCCAGAAACGATGAATTCTTAATCTTTAATAACGCTGATACCCACTCCGTAAATGTCCTTTATCGCAAAGAAGACGGTTCTTATGTATTGATCCTTCCCGAACTTTCATAACTAATGAAGATCACGGAATTTATTCCCCAAAACGGTATCTTTTGTGAAATACGGGCGAGGGATAAGTGGGCTTTTTTTTCGGAGGTGAGCGAGGCCCTCGCCCGTGCCCTCAACCGTCCAGCCGAAGAAATAGAAAGGGTCTTGGTGGAACGAGAAAGGCTTAGCACCACCGCTATCGGGGACGAGGTGGCCATTCCTCACAGTCGTATGTCCGGGCTAGAAAAGATGGTCGTGGCCGTGGCCCGTAAAAAAGAAGGGCTTGATTTTGAAGCCCTAGATAAGAAACCAGTCAAACTAATCTTTGTCGTGCTTGCCCCTGAAGGTGAGGCCAACACCTATCTCAAGACCCTTGCCTATCTAGCCAGGATATTAAGCAACGAAGAAATCAAAAAGAAACTCCTTGAGGCCCCCTCAGAAAAAGAAATTCTCAAGATCTTGGACGAGGTGGAATACGAGTACTAAAAAACGCCCCATCCAAATCGTCATCATTACCGGGCTCTCGGGCTCGGGAAAGAGCACGGTGCTTAAGGCCTTTGAAGA
>CAZKEG010000170.1:0-1994 GCA_964551715.1 uncultured Thermodesulfobacteriota bacterium | reverse complement strand
TAATCTTCCCATCCAACTATTACCGAGTTTCCTAGAGATTAAAGAAAAACAAAGCAAAGAAGGCGAACCCCAGCGAGTGGCCTTGGTCATGGACTTGAGGGAAGAAACCTTCCTTGAAGGATACCGCCAGATCTTTGAAGAAGTCCGCCAGCAAGGCTACCATCTAGAGATCATCTTCCTTGAGGCCAGTGACGAGGTCCTCATCAGGCGCTTTAGTCAGACACGAAGGCCCCATCCCTTGGCCTTCAAAAACCCTTTGGCCGAAGGCATCCGTCTCGAAAGAGAGGCCTTACGCGACGTCAAAGAGATCGCTGATGTGGTCATTGATACCTCGCATTTTAACGTTCATCAGTTGCGACAAGAGATCAAGAGACGCTTTGGAGAGAGAAAAGACCTCGCTTCCCTCTTGGTGCATCTCATCTCTTTTGGTTTTAAATATGGTGTTCCTCCAGAGATAAGTCTTCTTTTTGACGTTCGTTTTTTACCCAATCCTTATTTTGAACCGGATCTAAAACCCCTTAGCGGTCTCGATCAAAAAGTCAGGGACTATATCTTTAAAAGGGATGTTAGCCTGCGATTTCTGAATCTTTGTGAACAATTTTTACGTTTCTTGTTGCCGCAATATATCAAAGAAGACAAATCCTATTTGATCATTGGGGTAGGCTGTACTGGTGGACGGCATCGCTCGGTGGCGGTTGCTGAGGAATTGAGTCACATGGTAAGAGAATGGGGATTTGAGACTTTGGTTACCCATCGAGATTTGGCAAAGGAGGTCTAAATGACCGGGCTAATCGTCGCTGGGCACGGTCGTTTACCAGAAGAATTGGTCACCGTGTGCGCTTTTATCTTGGGTGGTACTACACAAGTCCTAAGCCTTTCTGTTGATCCGGCAGAACCTTCAGACAAGATCAGAGAAGATTTTGCCAAGGCCATCAAAAAGGTCGATCAAGGCCAGGGCGTGTTGATCATGACCGATCTCTTTGGAGGAACACCCTCAAATATCGGGCTTTCTTTCTTAAAAGAAGGGTATATCGAGGTGGTTTCTGGGGTCAATCTACCTATGTTGATCAAGGCCATCCAAAACCAGGAGAAATCTCCGCGGGAGCTAGCTCCTTTGGTGGTTGAGGCTGGTCGCCGGGCCATTACCCAGGCTTCTGAATTTTTAAGTGAATAAAAGACCCTTTCGTCTAAGACCGGCACGAAAAAAAGACTTAGAAGAGATTTTTTTCATTGAACGACAATCTTTCCCCACACCGTGGAATGCCACTCTTTTCTTTTACGAGTGGAAAAAGCCGTATTCCAGACTCTGGGTGGCAGAGGACCAAAAGGGGCAAATTATTGGCTATATTTGTTTTTGGGTGGTTCTCGACGAGGCCCACCTGGCCAATCTGGCAGTGGCTCCCAGGGCCCGGCGGCAAGGTGTGGCTACTTTCTTATTAAAGACCATGATCCGCTATCTACGAGCTCGAAGGATTAAGCGAGTTTTGCTTGAGGTCCGTGAAAGGAACAAAGCCGCCCTTTCCCTCTACCAAAAATTCGGTTTCAAGATAGATGGTCGGAGGAAAGGTTATTATTCAGATACCAAAGAAGACGCCATTTTAATGTCTCTTCCTTTTAAATTCGGTACATAGATAGCTTTTTAGAAAAAGCTTGACACAGCCAAGGCGCATGGTAATTTTCAGGTAATTGGGCCGCTAGCTCAATTTGGTAGAGCAATGGACTCTTAATCCATAGGTTCCAGGTTCGAGTCCTGGGCGGCCCACCAGCTTTTCCTTGTCTCCCAACGTATCCCGCCGATTTGGTCTCGTGAGGTTCGGTGAGGTTTCTACCTGAAATTGCCTGCACTCTGCAGGCAATCCGCAGGCAATTTTTCAGGCAGGCAATCTCCGAAATTTTGAATTTGTCCGGACATAAATTTTTTATCCGAACAGACAAGAAAAAATAAGAATAGATAAGATTAGACTATTTCTCTCTCTAATAAGAGCAGATGAATT
>CAZKEG010000169.1:0-3655 GCA_964551715.1 uncultured Thermodesulfobacteriota bacterium | reverse complement strand
GGCCCGAGGTAGGTGCGCAGTTCCATGGGTTCGCGCAGGGGATCGATTGGCGGGTTGGTTACCTGACAGGCATCTAAGACCAAGTGATCCCAGTAATTGCGGAAGGGTACCGCGCACCCAGTGGCTGCCAGCAACACTCCACCGGTGTCTGCCTGCTTGTAGACGTTTTTAATGAACCAAGGCTTCCAGGTATCGTGTTCCCGGAAGGCCGAGGGGTTCTTCTTGATGACAATGGCCCCGGTGGGGCACATGGCCTCACACCGATGGCACCCTACGCACTTGGAATGATCCTCGGTGAGGACCTCACGCTTTTTATCCCATCCATGGGCGCCATAAGTGCACTCGCGGATACAGATCTTGCATTTGATGCACTTTTCTAAGTCGCGTTCGATGATAAAATCTGGATAGAGTTTACTAAACTGGATCTTTTTTTTCTTGACCTTTGAGGCGGGCTTTTGCTCTGATGAGGTCTGCTCTTTTTGGGACTCCACCGTTTTCCCTCCGCGCTCTCCGATGGATTGCGAAACTTAATTAGTCTTACAAAAAAATTCAAGTTTTGAAAATTATACGTTTGGTTAGCCTAGGCCGTATTTTTCGAGTTTATATCGCAAAACACGTTCGGATATACCCAGCAGTTCGGCGGCACGGGCCTTAATCCCGCCAGCCTTTTGCATGGCCTCTTTGATCCTCCTTTTCTCCAACAAGGCTACTGCCTCGGGCAAAGGCAAGCTTTCCAAGAGATCCGAAAGTTCTCCAAGAGAACTTTCACCCTTTAAAAATGAAGGAAGATCTTCGCGGGTGATCAACTTTTCTTCGGCCAGGATAACCGCCCGCTCCACGATATTTTCAAGCTCTCGGACGTTTCCTGGAAAGTGATAGGAAAGCAAGGCCTCCAAGGCTTCTTTGCTAAAACCCTTGATCCTTTTGCCGTGTTTTTGATTAAATTTGTCTAAAAAGAAGCGGGCCAGGGGGATGATGTCTTCCCGCCGCTCTCGCAAGGGCGGGAGCCTAAGGGTGACCACATTCAAACGCCAATAGAGGTCTTCGCGAAAACTCCCTTCTTTGACCATCTGTTCTAGATCCCGGTTGGTGGCAGCGATGACCCGTACATCGACCTTGATCTCCTTTAATCCCCCTACCCTTCTAAAGGTCCCCTCCTGAAGGACCCGCAGGAGTTTGGCCTGAAGGGGTAGAGAAAGATCGCCTATCTCATCAAGGAAGATGGTCCCTTGGTGGGCGATCTCAAAGAGCCCCAGCTTGGTCTTATCCGCCCCGGTGAAGGCCCCGCGTTCATGACCGAATAGCTCGCTCTCAAGGAGCCCCTCGGGAATAGCGGCACAATTGAGCTTTAGAAAGGGTTGAGCCCTTCGGGCACTTAAACGATGGATAAGGCCACCCAGGACCTCTTTTCCCGTACCGGACTCGCCAAGAATGAGCACCGTGGCCTCGCTTTCTGCGACCTTCCTGGCCAAGACCAGGACCTCTTTCATCTTCGGGCTTTCGGCCACGATCTCCGGGACCTCAGGCGAAGAAACCTTTTCTAATTTTTCCTTAAGTCGCTTGACCTCCCTTTGGAGACGCAGTTCTCGCAGGGCGCGATCAATGACCAGGAGGAGCTCATCAAGATTAAGGGGCTTGGTGAGATAGTGATAGGCCCCTCGTTTCATGGCCTCCACCGCCCGCTCTACAGTGGCAAAGGCGGTCATCATGATCACTTGGGTGAGGGGAAACTGGTCTTTGAGTTTGGTAAGAAAACTCAGACCATCTTCGTCGGGAAGCTTCCAATCGAGGAGGACCAAATCAATCGGTTCCTTTTTAAGAGTGTTCAGGGCCTTGGTGGCGCTTTCTGCCCCATAGACCTTAAATCCTTTATATTTTAGAAAATCGGTAAGGATCTTTCGCTGGCTATCTTCGTCTTCCACCACCAGGATCTGGGCCTTCATGTTTTGGCACCTTAAGAGTTAGTTGACTTATATAACACCCCTGGAAAGACTTCGCGCAAATCCTAACATATTTGATAAATGATACACCTTATTCAAATTGGGCGATTTCAAGGTGGAAAATAAGAAAGCAATCTTTTTCGAACGAAAAAAACATAAAGTCATTGTGAATTTCAACTTGGATAATAAACAAAAGGAGGGGAAGAGATGAAGGTCCGGGTTGGTTCTTGCCATTTGGAGCTGATCGAAGGGGATATCACCAAGCAAGAGACTGAGGCCATTGTCAACGCCGCCAATGAAAGACTTATCCCGGGTGGCGGGGTAGACGGCGCCATCCATCGAGCTGGGGGCCCAAGTATTGCTGAAGAGGCCCGAAAGATCGGTCACTGCCCCACCGGAAGTGCGGTGATCACTGGAGCCGGGAATCTGAAGGCCAAGTATGTCATTCATGCCGTAGGGCCGCGTTATCGGGATGGTCGGCACGGGGAACCGGAGCTCTTGGCCAGCGCCTATCGCTCGGCCCTGAAGATCGCCCTTGACCGCGGGATCAATTCCGTGGCCTTTCCTTCTCTCAGCACCGGGGCCTATGGCTACCCCCTGCCAGAGGCCGCCAGAATCGCCTTGCAGACCATTATCTCCTTTCTTAAGGAACACCAACGGCCCGAATTAGTACGCATGGTCCTCTTCGGGAAGGAGGCTTATGGAGCTTATATCGAGGCCTTAAGGGAGATAGCCGCCAAAGAGGGGCTTGAGATTGAAGATCAGGCTTAAAAACGGCGCTGCCAGCCGCGGGCAGTCATCAGGTCTTCAAATAATTTGCGTAGCTCGATAAAGGCCTCGTGGTCACCGCCGCGGTCGGGGTGGAGTCTCTGGGCCTGTCGGCGGAAGAGGCGGAGGATATCTTCCTTGCCCATGCGCCAGAGTTCTTCTTCAGAGACACCGAAGACCTCGGCAGCGCGGGAAAGGACCTTTCGGGCGGCGGCCTGACGTTCACGCATCATCCGGGCCTTCTGTCTCTCAAAATAGGCCCGATCTTTTTCCAGACGATCAAAGTGCATGATTACATACCGGGAGAGATAATCTTGAAGCACCGTCTCTTCACTAAGTCCCATGCGATAACTCTCATCCGCTGCGATTTTGCACAGTTCCTCTAGGAAAAAGAAGTCTATCTCTTCCAGTAATTGGGCCTCAGGGACAAATTTGGTCAGACGGTGGGTAAAATGGCGTGTTAGACCAAACGAGGCGTAGATATAAGCCAGCGTCTCCCGAGGTTTTAGACGCATTTCTTTATCCATGATGAGTTGTTCGATTTCATCCCGTGACTTGTCCTTAAGGACGTTCAAGAAGGGGAGCGGACGTTCAAGGAGCGGGTCTATATTCACGCCGCCGAACTTTAAAAAGGTGAGCCTTCGCCGATCAAACAGATGAAATTTTTCTTGGAGTTTCAATTGTTCTCGGGCTGGAAGACGGGACCTTCTTTTTATCTGATAATGGGCGGAAAAATTGTCGATAGTGCGCCGGATCTCGGGTTTTACAAAGCGCCAAAAGATCTTTTCAAGCTCCCATTGATCAGTCTTGACCCCTCTTTCTTCGATGGCCTTCAAGACATGTTCGTCAATGTAGAAGCTATTTCCACCGGAATAGACGATATAACGAGCCGGGTCTTCCCCCAAGGCAAAGAGATCACGACTTTGCCATACCCCGTCCCGAAAGAC